>QHVD01000333.1:4114-19255 GCA_003222235.1 Gemmatimonadota bacterium
CGGATGGTTTCGGGCGTCACGAGATGCCGTCCATCGGGAAGCGCGCCTCGGCGAAGCATGAACTGCGCGAAGCGCGCGAGGTCCGTCGCGGTGCCAAACAGCCCGGCGTGCCCCGCCACGCCGCCCAGTTTCGCGGCGTTCTGATCGTTCACGACCCCGGCCACCGGGTGGCCGTGCCATGCGCCGGTGGGGGCGATGCGCGGCCGCAGCGCGGGGGGCGGCCGGAACAGCGTGTGCTCGAGGCCCAAAGGGGTGAGCACCTCGCGGCTCGCGAAGGCGTCGAGCGACTCGCCGCTCGCCCGCCGCACGATCTCACCGAGCAGGATCGCGTTCAGATCGCTGTAGATGACGCGCGTGCCGGGCGGGACGACGGGCCTTTCGGCGAACACGATGCGCAGGGCGTCGGGCGCGTCCCGGGCGTCCCGGTACAACGGCAGCGTGGCGCGCAGGCCGGACGTGTGCGTCAGCAGGTGCCGCACAGTGATCGCCGCCGTCCCCGAACCGCTGAACTCGGGGACGTACGTCGCCACGGCCGCATCGAGCCGCACCTTCCCGCGATCGACCAGCAGCATGAGGGACGTCGTCGTCGCGATCACCTTCGTGAGCGACGCGAGGTCGTAGATCGTGCTGTCCGCATCGACGCGGCTCCCCGCACTCGCCGCGGACCAGGTGAGGCGCCCGTACCCCTTGGCGAAGAGCAGGGTGTCGCGCCGTCCCACGGCCAGCGCCGCTCCCGGGTACGCGCCGCGGCGTATGCCGTCCTCCACAAGTGAGTCGAATGTCCCGGCGTCGAACCGCGGCTGGCGCGGGCTGGGCCCGGGCCGCGGGGTCGGCACGGAGCCCGCCTGGAGCGCGGAGAGGAGCAGGAACGCGGTTACGACCAAATGCCCGGGATGCGGCAGCCACACGTCGGGCATTTTCCGTCGGCGCCGACCTTGTGCTGCTTGATCGCGTAGCCGTAGCGCTCGATCAAGAGGTCGCCGCAGTCGGGACAGTAGGTGTTCTCCCACCGGCCGACGCCACCGGGGAGGTTGCCCGCGTAGATGAATTTGAGCCCGGCTCTCGCCCCGATCTCGCACGCGCGCACCAGGACCTCCGCCGTCGTGTTATCGGGGTCGGTCATCTTGTAGTCCTTGTGGAACGCCGTCACGTGCCATGGGATCTCGGGAGAGATCGAGGCCAGGTACTCCGCGGCGCGGGTGAGTTGCGCCGCGTCATCGTTGAACCCCGGCACGACCAGCGTCACGATTTCGAGCCAGAAACCCCGGTCGTAGACCAGCTTGACGGCGTCGAGGACGTGCTGCAGCACCCCGCCCAGCTCGCGATAGCGCTTATCGTCCATCGCCTTCAGATCGATCTTGTAGCAGTCGGTCCACGGACGGATATAGTCCAGGACCTCCGGCGTCGCGTTGCCGTTCGAGATGAACGCCGTCTTCAGACCGTGTGTCTTGGCCACCTTGAACACGTCCACCGCCCACTCGGCTGTGATCAGCGGCTCGTTGTACGAGGATCCAACCATCTTGGCGCCCTGCCGCAGGGCGAGTCGCACCAGGCGGTCGGGGGTCACGTCGGTCGGCAGCACGCCCGCGGCGTCGTCCCGCAGCGCCTGGCTCGTCAGCCAGTTCTGACAGTAGCCACAGTGAAAGTCACATCCCAGCATCCCGAACGTGAGCGTGTCCGAGCCGGGAAGGACGTGGAAGAACGGCTTCTTCTCTGTCGGATCGCATTGCAGCGCCGCGACGTACCCCACGGGGACGTAGAGAGTCCCGTCCCTGTTGAAACGGACCTTGCAGATACCCCGGCGGCCAGGTTTCACGAGACAGCGATGCCCGCAGGCGAAGCAGCGCACCGCCCCCCCGTCGAGCTTCTCGACCAGCTCGCCCTCGCGGACCCGCGCGTCCAACACCTGGGCGATGGTGGCCGCGCCGCCGTCGGGCGCTTCGTGCGTCAAGAAGGAGACGATCCCGCGATAGGTCATGAGCGTTGCGAAGCTCGCCGCCAGACGGCGCCGGAGCCGGTCAGCGGAGACTCCCGGGTGGGAGCTCGTAGAGGAGCACGGCGGATGCGACGTCGCGCGCCGACAAGTCCCGCACCTTCGTCTTGGCGTACATGATGTCCGTCGAGTCCGACGAATGGTCCAGCCCGATCAGGTGCCCGATCTCGTGCAGCGCGACGACACGGAGGTCGTCCACCGCGAGCGGCTGCCCGCTCGGGTCGAAAGTCGCGAGCGTCACGGTGGCGACCTGCAGGTGGCCGTCCGTGTCCCAGGTCAGATCGGTCTGACCGGTGCGCTGCATTTCGAACTGGAGCCGCCATTCGACGTGCACTTCGGCCGATTCCGAATCCGCATCCAGCTTGAAGCGCACGGGAACTCCGGCATCCTGCCACCGCTCAAAGGCGTTCCGCACGGCGTCGAGATACTCGGGCTGGAAGTTCGGCGTGGCGCCGGCCGCGAGATGGACGCGGACCGGGCGGAGAATCCGATTGTCCCACCGGTGCAGCATCGAGTCCGTGCTCCGGACTACGACCTCGTTCAAGTACGTCATTCCGGCGCTCGCCCGGATGCGCCGCCGCGTCTCGGAGCGGGCGAACAGCTCCATGTAGGTCGGGCCCGTGGGTTGAGTGAGAGCAGGCCGAGGGAGCGGGGGAGGGGGGGCGGCGGGGCCCGCGCTCGTCGCAGGGGTGTCTCCACCGACCGCGGGGGCCGTGGAGGAACCGGACGCGGCGGGCCCGGAGCCGCCCGGTGCGTGGGTCGGCCTGAAGAAGGCGTCCCACAGTACCGCCGAGACCAAGAACACCATGCCGGCGGCGATCAGCGCGGTAACGCGACGCTCGACCATGTGCGCAATATGCGGGAGCGCGGCTCCGCGCCGCTAGCTTTGCTCCGGCGGCATCTCTATCATTGTGGCCTGCTTATGCTTGGGCAATAGGTGTTCGCGTTACCCGCGGCCCCCCTCATCCGCTGGCGGGTGTTGGTCATCGCGGCGTGGGCGGCGCTGGCGCTGTTGTTCGCGCCGCGGGCAAGCCATGTCCAGGAGGTGCTGGCGCTGCGCGGGGGCGCGAGTGAGCGCACGGAGTCGGCCCGCGCCACCGAGCTGCTCAAACAGGCGTTCCCCAGCCCCTTCGCCGATTACGTCGCCATCGTCGTTCGCGGTCCCGTTCGCTGGACGAACCGGCGTTTCGAGGTCGTGCTCGACACGCTGAAAGTAGCCGCGGAGCGACGTCCGTACGTCAGCCAGGTGATCTCCGTCCGCTCGATCGGGGAATCGAGCTTCGTGAGCAAGGACCGCCGCACCACCTTCCTCATCGCGGCCCTGACCCCGGAATTCACGAGCGACATCAGCAAGAGCGTGGTCCCGGACCTTCGCTCGACGATCCACGACGCCCTCGCGCACGCTCCGGAGGCGGATGGCTTCGACGTCAAGCTGACCGGCTTTCCGGCCCTGGACCACGACGTGCGGACCATCAGCACCGAGGACACGGAGCGCGGCGAGCGGCGCGCGCTCCCACTCACCCTGGTCGTCCTGGTGGTGGCGTTCGGCGCTCTGGTGGCGGCACTGCTGCCGGTGGTCGTGGGTGTGCTCGCGATCACCATCGCGCTCGGCCTCGTCACGGTGGCGGCGCACTACGTGCCGATGTCCGTGTTCGTATTGAACATCACGACCATGGTGGGGCTGGGGGTGGGCATCGACTACTCCCTCCTCATGGTCACGCGGTTCCGGGAGGAGCTCAACCGCGGGCTCTCGCCTGCGGATGCGGCCATCCGCACCATGGAGACCGCCGGGTCAGCGGTGATCACCTCGGGGCTCACCGTCGTAGTGGGGTTCTCGGCCCTTCTCACCACGCCGCTCTCCGACACCCGCTCGGTCGGCGTGGGTGGCCTGCTCGTGGTGCTCGTGGCGGTGCTGCTCGCCACCACGTTCCTCCCCGCCACGTTCGCGATCCTGGGGCGGAACATCGACCGCCCCAGGTGGCTCGCGCGCCCCCTGGCCAGGTTCCACGCGCCGACCGGCTGGGAGCGCTGGGCGCGGTGGCTCGGCCACCGGCCGTGGCGCGCCGTCGCCTTCGGCGCGGTCGCGATGGCGCTGCTCACCTGGCCGCTCGCCCAGATCCGGCTCGGCCTCCCGGCCACCAACTGGTTTCCGCCTCAATCGGAGTCGGGGCGTGGGCTTGCGGACCTCCGGGCCATGGGGGCGAGCGGCGTGCTCCAGCCGATCCGCGTGGTGGTACAGCTCCCCGAGGGGGAGTCGGCGCTGACGGCAGCCCAGCTCGCAGGCCTCAAGGCCCTGACCGACGCGCTCCGCAGGGACTCACGCGTTCGCGAGGTGCGCGGGGTGGCGAGCATCAAGTCGGGCATGTCCACGCTGCAACTCGCCATGTACTACAGCGACGCTCCGGCCGTGAAGGCCAAGAACCCGAGGTTCTTCGACGCCTACCTGAGCGCGGACGAGCGCGTCACGCTGCTGGACGTCATCCCAGCCGACACCCTGTCGTTCGCCGGGATGATGCAGCTCGCGCGCCACGTGCGGGAACTCGTCCACGGGAAGCTGCGCGGCCTGAACGGCGCGGAGATCCTGGTGGGCGGCTTCGCCGCATCCAACGTCGACACGCAGCGCGCGCTGCTCAGCCGGTTTCCCGAGACGGTGGGCCTGGTGCTCGGCATCACCGCGATCATGCTGTTCATCGCGTTCCGATCGCTGCTCGTGCCGGTCAAGGCCGTGCTCTTGAACTGCCTCTCGGTCGGCGCGTCGTTCGGGCTCACCGTCCTGGTGTTCCAGCGCGGCTACGGCGGCAGGCTGTTCGGCCTCGAGGGACCCACCGAGGCGATCTGGGTGGTGGTGCCCGTGCTGGTTTTCGCCATCGTATTCGGGCTGTCGATGGACTACGAAGTCTTCCTGCTCACGCGGGTCAAGGAGGTCTTTGACAAGACGGGGCGGAACGACTTCGCCACCATGGAGGGCCTCTCCGCCACCGCGTCCACCATCACGAGTGCCGCGCTCATCATGATCCTCGTGTTCGGCACCTTCGCCTTCGCGCGCGTGCTCGCCGTGCAGTTCGTCGGATTCGGCCTCGCGGCGGCTGTCTTGCTCGACGCGACCCTGATCCGGATGGTGTTGGTACCGGCGATCATGCAAATCGCGGGGCGATGGAACTGGTGGCCGGGAGTCAAAGCAAAGAGGCGTGAAAAAGAGGCGTGAAAAAGAGGCGTGAAAAGAAGGCGTAGGCCCACGTCTCCTTTTCACGTCTCTTTTTCACGCCTCTTTTTCACGTCTTCCCAGACGTCCCAATGCCACGCCGGAACCCTCCGGCCGGTCCTCGGGTCCTTGAGGGGCTTGTGCTGCAGCCACGCCGGGTGCAAGTCCAGCTCGCGCCCCATGGCCAGCAGCCGCTCCTTATCCGCGCTCACGAGGTGAGCCATCGGCTGACCGCGCAGCGTGTGGCGATGAAGCCAAACGCCGCCGTCGAGGGCGAAACACATCCCATCGCGGCGGCGCGTGAATTCCCGAGGCGGGCTCTCTATGAGCAGGAAATGTGACCCTCGACCGTCGCCGAACCGATGGGCGTCGCGCCGCCCGAATAGAGATAGCAGTGGTGCGTCGTATTGTTGCTCGACGCCGTTGCCGACCACCCCTGCGCGGTCGCCTCGTTGACCGCGATCGCGACGCCGGAGGACGGCTGGAAGCCGTTCATCTTCACAAGGCTGTTGGTGTACGTGGCGCTGTCGTAGAAGAACGCTTCCTCCGCTGTGGCGAGGTTGCGCAGGTCCGACTTCATCGCGCCGATGTACGCCTTTTCCTTCGTGTTGGCGAACTTCGGGATCGCAATCGCCGCGAGGATCCCGATGATGACCACCACGATGAGGAGCTCGATCAGGGTAAAACCGTGCCGAGACATCACTTCGTGAGCCTCCGGCCGCGAATGGGCGCCGGACCGAGGCATACCGCCGCGGCGATCCGGCACCTGTAGTGTGGGCGCCCCCGGTCCTTTCTGCAAGAGGCATGCTTAGCCCTTGGCATCCACCCAATTCTTTCCTACGCCGATACTTACGACCAGTGGCACACGCAGTGCGGCGGCTCCCACCATCTCGCGTTTTACAAGCTCTCTTGCCTGATCCGACTCCCGCTCCGGGACCTCGAGGACGAGCTCGTCGTGGACCTGGAGGAGCACGCGGGTCTCCAGGCCGCGCTCTCGCAGCGCGTGATCGACGCCGATCATGGCTCTCTTGATGAGGTCGGCGGCGGAGCCCTGCAGGGGGGAATTGGTGGCGGTCCGCTCGCCGAACGACCGGACGTTGAAGTTCTTGTCCTTCAGCTCCGGAACGTAGCGCCGGCGACCGAACAGCGTCTCGACGTAACCCCGGGCGCGGGCTTCCGCCACCGTGCGGTCGAGCCATGCCCGCACGCCCGCAAAGCGCGTAAAGTACTGCTGAATGAACGCCTTCGCCTCGTCGAGCGTGATGCCGAGCTGCCGGGACAGGGCGAACGGCCCCTGCCCGTAGATCGTGCCGAAGTTGATGGTCTTGGCGCGGGCGCGCATCTCGGGCGTCACGTCAGCCTGTGGCACACCGAAGATCAGCGCCGCGGTCTGGCGATGGATGTCGCCGCCCTGCTCGAACGCCTGCACGAAGGCGGGGTCCCCCGAGAGATGCGCGAGGAGGCGTAGCTCGATCTGCGAGTAGTCGGCCGTGAGGAGCAGCCAACCGGATGCAGCCACGAAGGCCCGGCGGATCGCCTCGCCGCGCGGTGTGCGCACCGGGATGTTCTGGAGATTCGGGTCCGACGACGACAGGCGTCCGGTCGCCGCGCCCGCCTGGTTGAAGCTCGTATGGATCCGGCCGGTGGCGGGGTTGATGAAGCCCGGGAGCGCGTCGACGTAGGTCGATTTGAGCTTGGACAGCTCGCGATATTCGATGAGCAGCTTCGGCACTTCGTGCCCCATCGCGGCAAGCTGCTCGAGGACCTCGGCGTCGGTGGACGCGCCGGTCTTCGTCTTCTTCACGACGGGTAGCTGGTGCTTCTCGAACAGGATGTGCCGCAGCTGTGGGGTCGAGTTGATGTTGAAGTCGGTCCCCGCGGCGCGGTGGATCGCCCGCTCGAGCTCCGCGAGCTCGCCCGCCAACTGCCGTGAGATCTCCCCGAGCCGCCCCAGGTCGATCAGCACTCCGTGCCACTCCATGTTCACGAGCACTCGAATGAGCGGCACCTCGATCGCCTCGAGCAGGGGGAGCAGGTGGTGGTCTTCGAGCTCGGGCTGAAACGCTGCGCGCAACCGCAGCACCGTCTCGCTGTCGGTACAGCAGTAGCGCGCGGCGTCCCGCAGCGAGACCTCGGCGAACGGCCGTTCCCGCCGGCCGCGGCCCACCAAATCACCGTAGGTCGGCATCTCGAGCGACAGCCGCTCTCGCGCCAGCTCGTCGATGGCGTGCGCTCGCCGACCGGGGTCGAGGACGAAGCTCGCGAGCATCGAGTCGTACGCGACGCCGGCGAGCTCGGCGCCGTTGCGGCGCAGCACCAGCCAGTCGTGCTTGATGTCGTGCCCCGCCTTGCGGAGCGCCCGCAGCGCGTCGCTCGCGAGGGGGGGGAGGTTCGGGGGCGGCTCGCCGCCCGCCAGCTCCCCGACGGCGGCCACGTGCCCGAACGGGAGATACCACGAGCGGCCCGGCGCGACCGCCAGCGACAACCCCACGAGCTCGCCGCGCATCGCGTCGAGCGACGTCGTCTCGGTGTTCAGCGCGAGGAGCGGCGCGCGGCGGCATTCGGCGACGACCGCGCCGAGGGCAGCGGCGTCGTCCACGATCTCCGGCTCGGCGAACTCCGTCGGCGGCGCGGGGGACCTGGCCACGGCGGGCGCCCGCTCGGCTTCGGGAGCCGGGCCCCCGGCGCCGCCGGCCTCGAGCGCGCCAAACTGCTCCAACTTGGGGATCAGCGAGCGGAACTCGAGCTCGGTGAAGAGCTGGCTGAGGCGCGAGAGGTCGGGCGACCGCACCCGCAACATCTCGAGGTCGAGTGTCACCGGGACGTCGCGCCGAATCGTGACCAGTTCTCGTGAGAGGCGTGCCAGCTCGGCGTCCCGTTGGATCGCCTCCCGCGCCCGCTTGCCGGGGATTCGGTCCGCGCCCCCCAGGATCGCGTCCAGGTCGCCGAACGTCTTCAGGAGCTCGAGCGCGGTTTTCTCTCCCACTCCCTTCACGCCGGGAACGTTGTCGGATGTGTCGCCGACGAGCGCGAGATAGTCGACGACGCGCTCGGGTGGGACGCCCAGGCGCTCGCCCGCGTTGGACTCGTCCACCCACTGCTCCTCGACCGCGGCCGGCCCGCGACGCCCCGGATTGAGCAGCGCGATGCGAGGCCCGATGAGCTGGTAGAAGTCCTTGTCGCCCGACACGATCACGGCCCGCAGCTCGCGGACCGCCGCGGCGGTCGCGAGCGTCCCGATCACGTCGTCCGCTTCGTAGCCTTCCACGCCCACGATGGGGACGCGGAACGCCTCGAGGATCTGCGCGATCCGCTCCACCGAGCGGTCGAAGTCCTGCTGCAGCTCGTCGCTGAGCTTCTCGCGCGTCGCCTTGTAGGCGTCGTATGTTCGGCGGCGGAACGACTCGCCCACGTCGTGCACCCAGGCGAGGTAATCGGGGCGCCACTGCTCAAGCAGGCGGAGGACAAAGTTCGTGACCCCCCAGGCGGCGGAGGTATTCTCGCCGCGCCGCGTGGTGAGGGGACGCGCGATCATCGCGAAGAAGGCGCGATAGATGAGCGCGTAGCCGTCGACGAGATACACCGTAGGCAGAGACGGGGCGGGGGGGGGGACCCGAGCGGGCATGGGCGGAACAATAATCTGGGGGCCGACAAAAACCCCGCCCGGTGCGCTCCCGAGCGGGGCAAGACCGATGGCGCGGGCGCCGCGCTACATCCGAACCACGTTTTGGGCGTGAAGCCCCTTGTCGCCGGACTTCACCTCGAATTCCACCGCTTGACCCTCCGCGAGCGTCTTGAATCCGTCCATCTGGATGGCGGAGAAATGCACGAAGACGTCCTCGCCACCCTCCTGTTCAATGAAGCCGTAGCCCTTGGCGTCATTGAACCACTTCACCTTTCCCTTGGGCATTCGATCTGCCTCCTGCAGAGTCGCACATAGGGCGTAACGCCGCCCGACACCAGTGTCGGAGCGGGATAGAAATGACGCGGCCATGGAACGTTGTCAAGCAACCCTGCAGTGACCCCGGCGCGATCACGTAAGCGCCGGTCGCTCAATTGGTTGCCGTCACATACAGGGCGCGGTACAGCTCGCGGTTGCGGAGCACCGAGCGGACGTAGCCCCGCGTCTCCTGGTACGGAATCAGCTCGATGAACTCATCAGGGTCTTGAGCGCTGTCGCGGGCGAGCCAGCGCTCGACCGGCGTGGTCCCCGCGTTGTAGGATGCCACCGCGGCCTCGATCCGCCCCGCGAAGCGGCGCACCAGCTCGGCGAGATGGGCGGCGCCGAGGTGCAGGTTCAGGTCGGGCACCGTGATCCACTCGGGGTAAAACGTGACGTCGAGGCCACGGGCGGTGAGGGCGGCCGTGCCGGGCAGGAGCTGCACCAGGCCGCGAGCGCCGGCGGGCGACAGCGCCTCGGCATCGAAGACGCTCTCCTGGCGCACCAGCGCGACCAGCAAGAGCGGATCCACGCCGAACTCCGCAGCCTCCGCCTCGACGGTGCGGCGGTTCGGCCAAGGGAAGATGGCGCGCAGCACACGGGGGTCGGTGGGCGCTTTCAGTGCGGCCTGCCAGCCCAGGCGCACCGCCGCGGGACCCCATCCGCGCGCGGCCAGGCCGTCGCTCCAGGCGAGCAGGGCGTCCACGTCCAACTGGGCCGCCCGCCCCAGGACGGTACGCACTTCGGCGTCGGCGGCGCTGTCGAGCCCCGCGAGCAGCAACGTGTCGAGCCGGCCGAAGGACGTGGCCACGGCAGGCGGCGAGGGCGGCAGCGGCGGCGCCGCGAGTCGGAGCGGCGGGAGGTCCACGTCCCGGCGGGCGCGCACGCCGTAGTAGCCGATCGAGTCCTCGTGTGCGAGGGCGAGCCAGATCAACTTCGCGCCCGCCGTGTCGCCGCGCGCCAGCGCCAGTTTCCCGAGCCAAAAACGCGCGGCGCTACGCTGCGGTGCGGCGGCCGCGACTTCGGAGCGCAACAAGGCAGCCGCGCTGTCCGCGAGGCCCGCGCGCATCGCCCGCAGGGCCAGCCGGAACCGCGCCACCGAGGCCCGGGAGTCCGCGGGATAACGGGCGATCAGCTCGGCGAACCATCGCGCTGCACTGTCCCAATCGCCGCGGTCGCCGAACAGGTCGGCGAGGACATAGAGCGCGGTGGGCGCCGCCGTGTCCGACGGGTACGACTGCGCGAACCCCGAAAGCGCTTGCTCCGCGCCCGGATCGCCGAGGCGTACCAGGAGTCGGGCGCGGCGATAGATGGCCAGCGGTCCAAAGCCGGGGGCTTTCGCCGCGGCCAGGTAGGCCCGTTCCGCGTCGCGCCAGCGCCCCGCGCTGTTTAGCAACTCGCCGAGCAGCATGAGCGTGGCCGCGCTCGAGTCTCCCTCGCGCACGGCGCGCTCGATCTGGACGCGCGCATCGCCGGCTGCCCCGTGCGGCTTCATGGCGCGCGCCAGCGCCACGCGCTCGGGCGGGGTGCGCGGCGGGAGCGACGCCAGCGCCACCCCCACCGCCGCTGCGGCGTCGTCCGTCTCCGGGGCCCGGCCCATCAGCCCGTACACGGCGTCGCGGGCGCGGCCCGAGTCCCCCAGTTCGAGCGCGAGCCGCGCCACCTGCAGCGACTTTCCCGCCCGCACGAACGCCTCGAGCGCCGCGCCCGAGTCGCCGGCGGCGAGCAGGGCCTGCGCGCGCGCGACCGGCGCCTCACGCGCCGGTGCCGGCGGCAGATCGGTGAGGAGCCGGAACGCGAGGCCCGTGTCGCGCGTGACCCGCGCTTCCCTGACGCGGAGCCAGGGGTCGATGGCCGCCAGTCGTGCGGCGCGCGCCATGGCATAGTAGGCGGCAGCGCTGTCGCGCTCGGCCGCAGCCTCCCACGCGAGCGCGGCGCGCACGGCGAGCAGCGCCGCGCGGGCCCCACCTCCCGCGCCCGCACGCGCCCGCGCGGCCACGTAGTGCGCCGCCGCCTGGGCCGCGAGGCCGAGGCGCGCCTCAGCCTCGGCCAGCACGGCGAGCGCTTCCCCATCCGCGTAATCCTCGAGCCACGGCTGCCCCGCGAGGAGGCTCCGCGCCAGGTCATAGCGCCGGGTCTCTAGCTCCGCCTTCGCGCCCTCGACGACGAAGGCGGCGTTGAGGTTCGGCTCGCGCGCGGCCGCGGCGAGCAACGTCTCGGCGGCGTGCCAGAGCCGGCCGGCGAGCCGCAACGACTCGGCGCGCTGGGTGGCGGCCTGCGCGGACGGGGGGGGCACAGCGGGTGGGGGCAGGACGGGCACCTGCTGCGGCGCCGCCACCGCGAACGGCGTCAGCGCGGCGCAGACCAGGAGCGCGACGGGCCGCATCACGGCACGTGCCGCACCCGGATCAGGGCGCGCTCGTACTCGCCCCGAGACAGCGGCGTGAGCTTGAACCGGCCGAAGCCCGTCTGGTCCTGGAAAAAGAGGGTCAGCCGCAGCTGGTTATAGGTCCACCGGATCCCCCGTAGGCCGGTGCGGGCTACGTCGGAGCTGAAGTCGAACACGTCGTCAGGCTCGCCCAGCGTGATGAAGACCTGGCCGCGGTCCGTCAGCCATCCCTGATCAGCGCCTTCCTGAAACCGCGCGTTGGCGGTCTGGACCCGTCGGAAATACTCGTCCAGGGCTTCGTTTTCCGGGGTCATGGGCACCGGGTCCGTCGTCTTGTAAAAGTCGCGCCAGACCGCCGGTCGCTCCGCCGGCGCCGCCCGCTTCAGCTTGACGAGCCAGTCTTGCCGTTCGAAGTAGCGAAGCAAGCTGATCATCTGATCGAAGTTGGTGATCGCCCACTGGTCCGAGAAGCTCACCAGGAATGGCGCGGTCACGGGCTGCTCGGTGCCGACATCCACCGCGCTGACCTCGAGCCGGCCCCGGCCTACCGAAAGCTCACCGGGGTGGACGACGAGGCGCGCCGTCGCAAGGGTCGCGTCGCCCGCGAGCGGCACGGTGTCGCGCCAGACCTCGACGCCCATCTGGTCGAGCGCGCGCGCCGCGAGACGGGTGCCGCGCGGCATGCCATAGGTTTCGACGTAGAAGCGGAGCGAGTCGGCGCCGTACGGCAGCGTCGCCCGAGGATTCAGGAGTAGCGTCGGCTGCTCGCCCAGACGGGCCCGTCCTTCGCCCTGGTAGACCGGGATCGGCCAGCCGATCGCGCGGCCGGCGAGGCTCGGCACCGTGTCCGTGCGCGCCTGTCGCCCGGACGCCGGGCTGTTGCGGTCGCGCACGGCCACCGAGATCGGGTACACGCCCGGCCGGAGCCCGACGAACCGCTGGTAGATCACGCTCTCGTCGGCGCGCAGGGTTTCCTGAAAGGTGCGGACGCGAACCACCTCATCGCTCACGAGCTGGCGCACCGGCGACGTATCGCTGCCGAAGGTGACCTCGACGTGGTACTGGGCGACGAACTCGTTGCCGTCGCGCCGGAAGCTCAGGGAATGGTCCGCGAGCGACAGCGCAAACACGGCGAGGGTGGAGTCGGACGCGGCAGCGCGGAGATACCGAATCGTCGCGACGAAGGGCAGCGGCGCGCCGGCGACGATGAAGCCCATCGAGCGGTACACTTCCGCCGCATCGGACAGCGGCGCCGCCGCCGCCGCCGTCGCGTGGGGTTCGGGTTCCTGCGCCGCCCCGGCCGGCGGTCGAGGCCCGCAGCCGAGGGCGGCGCCGACCGCGAAGACGAGGAGGGTCGCGAGTCGTCTCACTTGCTGAACCTCAAGTCGGAGCATTAGTTTGGCGCATTCCATGCCCAGCGACAGTCTGGCCGGCCGCACGATCGCCGGCTATCGCCTCCTCGAGCGCGTCGGCGAGGGTGGCACGGCCGAGGTGTACCGTGCCGACCATCCGGAGCGCGGTGCCTGTGCGTTCAAAGTATTGCGACAGGGGCTGCAGGGCGACCCCACGGCGGTCAAGCGCTTTCTGCGGGAGGCGGGGTACGGCTCGCGTGTTCAGCATCCTGGCGTGGTGCGCACCTACGATTACGGCGAGGCGGAGGGGTGCTACTACCTCGCTCTCGAGTGGGCCGTCGGGCAATCCCTCACCGACTACGTACACCGCGTCGGCCGACTCGCTCCCGCGCAGGTCGAGGCGCTGGTGCGCCAGCTCGCGGACTCGCTCGGGGCGTTGCATCAGGCGGGGATCATCCACCGCGACCTGAAGCCCGACAACATCATCTACGACCCGGCGACCGGCAGAGTGAAGCTCCTGGACTTCGGCATCGCACGGGACGCCGACCTGCCGGATGAGGAACGGCTCACGCGGACGGGGTTCTTCGTCGGAACGCTCAAGTACGTGGCCCCCGAGGCCCTCTCGGGAGCGCTCGTGGACGGGCGGGCGGACATCTTCAGCCTCGCCGCCCTCACGTACTGGCTGCTGACCGGCCAGCACCCGTACCGGGGGAGAAACCCACGCGAGATGTTTCAGCAGCTGCTGGCCGGCGTCCCCGTGCCGCTCAATGAGGCCGTCGCCGGACTGCGGTTCCCGGCGGCCCTCGAAGCGGCCGTGATGCGCGGGCTGGCGCGCGACCCGGCGGCCCGCCAGGCCACGGTCACGGCCTTCGCGGACGCAGTCGCAGCGGGGATCGCCGGCGAGTCGCCGCCCCGTGGCGGCGGCTTGCTGGACGCGTTGAAACGGGCGGTGCGGCCGCGAGGACGGCAGGAGTCGTAGCATCGGGCCCGCCACACCGCTCCACCAGCGCCTCCGAGACCTGCTGCGCGAGCGTTCGGTCGCCCTGGGTGACTTCGTCCTCGCGTCAGGACGCCGCTCGCGGTACTACATCGATGCCCGGCGC
The DNA here is from genome assembly GCA_003222235.1 of Gemmatimonadota bacterium. GTDB lineage: Bacteria > Gemmatimonadota > Gemmatimonadetes > Gemmatimonadales > GWC2-71-9 > AG12. The sequence continues at coordinate 18,094 of QHVD01000333.1, forward strand.
ACGACCATGTCCGGCGAAGGCCTCGAAGTGATCGGCGCGTTGGCCCTGGAGCGACTCGCGGTGCGCGGTTGGGAGCCCCAGCTCGTGGGGGGGCTCACCCTGGGCGCCGATCCGGTCGCCTACGCGATCACCGCCGCCGCCCGCGGCCGGGGACGCTCCGTCGATGCCTTCACTGTCCGGAAACAACCGAAGGCCCATGGCACCGCCAAGCGCGTCGAGGGGTGCTTCGTATCAGGGGCCGGGGTCGTCGTTGTGGAAGACGTGATCACCACCGGACAGTCCGCGCTCGAGGCAATTCGCGCCGTCGAGAGCGAGGGCGCGCGCGTGCTCGGGGTGTTGGCGGTGGTGGACCGGGAAGAGGGGGGTCGCGTGGCGCTGGAGCAGGCGGGCTATCAGGTGGAGGCTTTGATCACGGCAACCGAGCTGGGCCTGGTATGACCGCCCCCGGGACACCACTCGAGCAGCGCGCCGCCCTCGCCCAACTTGCCTTCCGGACGCGCGGCTCGAAGGACGAGACGGTCGGGCTCGAGCAGCGCCTGAAGGATCTCGAGACGATCACGCGCGGCCTGGGGCGACGCTGGTGGCTCGTCGGCCTCGGGCTCGCGATCGGCCTCGCCGGCCGGGCCTTCGACCTGGCGCGCCCGCACCCCGGAACCATTGTATTGATCGCCGGAGCGGCGCTGATCCTCAACGCCCTCCTCGGCATCATCAGCGAGCGCGGCTGGTATCGGTGGTGGCTGATCTACGCGCTGGCACTGCTCGACGTCGTGCTCGCCGCGGTCCTGGTCGTCTGGTTCGGTCACGGCGGGTTCGTGGTAGCGTTCCTCATCGCGGTCCTCCCCTACACGTTCGACCCCGGCCGCACCGTCGGGGACTTGCTGGTGCTGGCGGCGGCGCTCGCGTACCTGGGCGCGACCCAGCTCCACCGCGTGCTATACGGCGGAGAGCCGGCGTTCTCGCCCGCTCCGGTGCTCGAGACGGTGATCCTCGTGGCGGTGGCGATGGCCCTGAAGCGGATCCCAACGACGCTGGTCGAGCGGATCCGCCGGGCGCGCAGCGTGATGGGCGAAGCGGAGCGTGGGCACCTCGCGGTGCGGGCGCCGGCGGGAGCGTCGGACGAGCTCGGGTTCTTGGAGAAGAGCTTCAACCGCATGCTCGACGA
>QHVD01000548.1 GCA_003222235.1 Gemmatimonadota bacterium
ACCTGATTGTCCTCGGACACTACGGGATCACCTGCCCGCACCCCCGGTACGAGGTGCGAACGATGTGCGACGCCTCCCAGTGCGCGATCTGTGGAGGGTACGTGACGGCATGGGATAGGCCGCGATGAAATCCCAGGACGCCGGCGTAGACCTTTGCCGCGGGGCTGGCGATGTGACCGAGCCCTGCACCGGCCGTTCGACGCCGCGAGCGTCGACGCCGGTCGGGAGCTGTTCAACGATTTCGGAGAACGCGACTTCTCGAGCGGCCTTTGGGAGTGACGTCTCTACGAACTCGTCGCGTTGAACGTGGGGGCGCGTGACCCAGTTTCACCGGTTTGGCTGACGATCGACCTCGAGTTTGGTGACCGTCGGCATCAGACCACTGGCCCCCTAACGTGGCCGACGTTGACGAGGGGACCAGGCGGGACTCAGCCGTTATGCTCGGCGCCATCAGCCGATGTCATGCAGGTCGGGTGGTAGCCAGGGGCGTCGTACGGCGCGCTCGTCGTTCGAGGAACCACCGGGCGGCGGACCCTGGGCGGCGGGATCGGTGCCCGGCGCCCATGGCCTGAACACCATCTGGACGCCCGTCGTCTGGTCGCTCTGGATCGGAACGGTCTGCGGCGCTTTGCCGAATCCGCGGTCGGCCAGCCAGTGCATGGCCTCCATCATGTCCGCCAGCGTGGGGTAGTACGGCACCTTGTCGACGATGCAAGCCCG
>QHVD01000549.1 GCA_003222235.1 Gemmatimonadota bacterium
GTTCAAGCACCTCGACCTGCTCGCCGCGCTCGCGACGCCGGCCCAGATCAGCGCCATCGCCGGCGTCCCCGGGGTGCAGGGCGTCTACCTGAACAGGCAGCTCACCTATTACGGGCACGCCGGCTCCGGGCTGTGGTTGCTGCACGAGAGCGTGCCCGCGATTCGCGCCGATGCGGTACAGGCCATGGGGATCACGGGGAAGGGAGTTGGGATCGCGATCCTCGACTCAGGTATCGACGGGCTGTACAACCCCGACGTGCACTACCCCGACAAGACCGTCCAGAACGTCAAGGTGATTTTCAACCTCAAGGACATCGTGACGTTCTCGGGGCCCGCCCCGAAACCGTTGAAGCAGGGTGTGGACATCTTCGCCGAGAACCTGCCGAACAGCGAGACCTCCGTGGGCCACGGCACTCACGTCTCCGGGATCGCGGCCGGGCTCGGCGCCGCCTCGGCGGGCTACTACACGGGCGTCGCTCCAGGGGCGAAGCTCATCGGCATCGGCACGGGTGATGTCCTCTTCATCTTCTTCGCACTCGCCGGGTTCGACTACATCCTCGACCACCAGCGGGACTACAACATCAAGGTCGTGAACAACTCCTGGGGGACGAGCGGCGCGTTCGATCCCAAGGACCCGATCAGCAAGGCGTCGAAGTCCGTGCACGACCACGGGATTACCGTGGTGTTCGCCGCGGGGAATGACGGACCGGACCAGAACACGTTGAACCCATACAGCGTGGCGCCGTGGGTGATCGGCGTAGCCGCGGGGTGCAAGCTCGTGAGCCCCGACCCAACGAACTCGGCAATCCATTGCGACGACCCCACGGGCCAGAACCGGCCGGCCTGGCTCGCCGACTTCTCGTCGCGGGGGATTCCGGGCGATCGGCTGTACCATCCCGATATCACGGCCCCCGGGGTGCACATCGTGTCGGACCGTGCCTCTACCGGGACCGTGCTCAACGGGCTCGACGCGAACCACGATTTCAACCTCACGAGCACATGCGCCATCAGCGCGACCAACGAGCCGTATTACACCTGCGCCTCCGGAACGTCGATGGCCACGCCGCACGTCGTGGGCGTTGTGGCTTTGCTGCAGGAGGCGGCGGGCGGCGCGCTGACGCCCGATCAGGTGGCGTCGGTCATCACGGCCACGGCGCGCCCCCTGCCTGGATGCGCTGGCGGCCGTGAATGCGGTGAAATAGTCGCTGAAGAAGGGTCGTTGAGGGGTTGCGCCCTTCAGGGCGTCCAACCAATCCACGTCGGCACTCTTCAGGGAGTCGCCACCCTAGCGGACTTTCCGATCCGGGCCGATCTTCTCTCCGATTCGATCACCAGGAGGTCGAATGCCGGACCGACGGGCCTTCCTCCGGACGCTGGGTGCGGCGGCGGTCGCCGGGAAATTGGGCCAGCCGCTGGCCGAGTGGAGGGAGGCGAGGCACGCTGCCAAGCTCGACCGGATCGGACTCCAGCTCTACACGGTGCGCGGCGAGATGGAACGGGATTTCGACGGCACGCTCGCGCGGGTGGCGCAGGTCGGGTACACCGAGGTCGAGTTTGCGGGCTACTTCGACCGCAAACCGGAAGCGGTCAAGGCGGCGCTCGCGCGAGTGGGCCTCGTCGCGCCCTCGGCGCACTTGTCCTTCGAGGCAGTGCGCGACCGGTGGGCGCAGACTCTGAAGGACGCCCGCATCGTCGGCCACCGCTACGTCGTCGTGCCGTGGATCCCGGTGGAGGAGCGGCGCACGGCGGACGGCTATAAGCGGGTTGCGGAGCTGTTCAACCGCGCGGGGGCCGAAGCGCGCAAGGCGGGACTGCGGTTCGCCTACCACAATCACGACTTCGAATTCGCCGCCGTGGACGACCGCATCCCCTACGACGTGCTCCTCGCCGAGACGGACCCGGCGGCCGTGGAGTTCGAAATGGACCTGTACTGGGTCACGCACGGGGGCGGCGACCCGCTCGCGTACTTCGCGCGTCATCCCGGCCGGTTCCCGCTGGTGCACGTGAAGGACATGGACGCGGCCCGGGGCATGGTGGACGTGGGGAAGGGCGTGATCGGCTGGAAGAAGATTTTCGCCCGCCGCGATCAAGCGGGGATCCGGCACTACTTCGTGGAGCACGACCAGCCGCCGGATCCCTTCGCGTCGATTCGGGCGAGCTACGAATACTTGAAGCGGCTGGAGTTCAAGTGCGGCGGACCGGCGGACCGCCGGACGGGCGGACGGTGACCCGGCGCGAAGCGCTCATTGCTTCGGCCGGGGTGATCGCCGGTCTCGGGATGCCGATCGAGCCGGCCCCGACGGTCACGCAAGCCCGGGGTGCCTGGGGTCCCGGGCCGTCTCAAGCAGTCCGCCTGCCGCTGGCCGTATCGGCAGATCCCCCTCCCCGACTTCTGCCGCGCGGCGGCCGCCATGGGGCTCGCCGCCATCGATCTGCTCGGCTCCGACGAGTGGGGAGTCGTGCGCGAGCACGGCCTGGTGTGCTCGATGGGCTACCCTGCCATCCGGGGGGACTTCATCGCCACCGGGTTCAATGATCGCGCCAACCATCCGCTGCTGCTCGGCGAGCTCGAACGGGCGATCCCCGAGGCGGTGCGCCACGGGGTGCCGAACGTGATTGCGATGTTCGGCAACCGCCGCGGCCGGAGCGACGCGGAGGCGATCGACACATGCGTCGCGGGGCTCAACCGGATCAAGGCGCTCGCCGAGCAGCACGGCGTCACGATCTGCCTGGAGCTCTTGAACAGCAAGGTGGACCATGCGGACTACCAGGGAGACCGTACGGCGTTCGGCGTGGCGGTGGTGCGGGCGGTCGCCTCGCCGCGGGTCAAGCTGCTCTACGACATCTACCACATGCAGATCATGGAAGGCGACGTGATCCGCACGATTCGGGATAACAAGGAATGGATCGCGCACTTCCACACCGGCGGCGTTCCGGGCCGCCACGAGCTGGACGACACACAGGAGCTGAATTGGCGGGGCATCGCCGCGGCGATCGCGGACGCCGGGTTCACCGGCTACCTCGCCCACGAGTTCACGCCGACGCACGACCCGCTCGTGTCGCTGCGTGAAGCGGTCGCGGTGTGCACGGCTTGAGGCCGGGGTCGAGCTACGACGTTTGTATCGTCGGCTCGGGCGCCGGCGGCGGGATGGCCGCGTACGTGCTCACGCAGGCCGGCGCGGACGTGATTCTGCTCGAGGCCGGCGGACCCTGGGATAACACGACGGACTCGGCCATGCTCACCTGGCCCTACGAGTCGCCGCGCCGCGGGAAGTCCACGAAGGAGCGTCCGTTCGGCGAGTTCGACGCCTGCATCGGCGGTTGGGAGGTCCCCGGCGAGCCGTACACGCGCGCGCCCGGCACCGCGTTCAGCTGGTGGCGGGCCCGCATGGTCGGGGGCCGAACCAACCACTGGGGCCGGATCTCGCTGCGCTTCGGTCCGTACGACTTCAAGCGCAAATCCCGCGACGGGCTGGGCGACGATTGGCCCATCTCTTACGCCGACGTCGCGCCCTATTACGACAAGATCGACCGGCTGATCGGGGTCTTCGGCAGCAAGGAAAACCTCCCCAACGAGCCGAACGGAGTGTTCCTCCCGCCGCCGCAGCCGCGCTGCTACGAGCTGCTGGTCAAGCAGGCGGCGGACAGGCTGCGCATCACCTGTATCCCGGCGCGGCTCTCGATTCTCACGCGCCCCTTGAACGGCCGGGCCGCCTGTCACTACTGCGGGCAGTGCAACCGCGGCTGCCGGGTGAACGCGAACTTCACCTCGACCAACGTGCTGATCGCACCCGCCCTGGCCACCGGGAAACTGACGCTCCTGACGAACGCGATGGCGCGGGAGGTGACCGTGGACAGGAGCGGCCGCGCCACGGGAGTCGCCTACATCGACAAGGCGAGCGGCGAGGACCGCCACGTGCGTGCCAGGGTCGTGGTCTCGGCCGCGAGCGCCCTCGAGTCTGCGCGTCTGCTGCTCAACTCCACGTCCCCGCTGTTCCCGAACGGCCTCGCCAACTCGAGCGGAACCGTCGGCAGGTACATCACCGACACGACCGGGACGGACGTGGCCGGGTTCATCCCGAAGATGACGGATCACGTGCCGCACAACCACGACGGCGTGGGCGGCATGCATCTCTACATGCCGTGGTGGCTCGAAGACAGGACGCTCGACTTCCCGCGCGGCTACCACATCGAGGTCTGGGGCGGCAGGAGCATGCCGGGCTACGGCTTCATGGGCGGCATTCATCGCTATCCCCCGGGCGGCGGCTACGGCAAGCAGCTCAAG
>QHVD01000550.1 GCA_003222235.1 Gemmatimonadota bacterium
ACGAATCGAGCGCGGCGGCCCGGTGGAACTGGGCTTCGGCCTCGCGGTAGCGGCCCCCGCGCAGGTAGACGAGCCCGAGGTCGGCGTACCCGAGCGGCTGGTCGGGGACGAGCGCCACAACCTTGCGGAACTCCGCTTCGGCCTGGGGAAGCTGGTTCTGCTGCACGTAGGCCAAGCCCCAGGTCCGGGCGGTGAGGGCCGAGTCGCTGCGAGCTACCTGGTCCGCGCCCCCCTCCCCCGGCGCCGCTCCCCGACACGCTTCCACGAGCAGCAGTAGTCCGATCGGCCTCAGGTTTCTAGTGTGCATGCTAGTCTCGTTCCAACTCTCTGCGCCCATTTTCCGCTGAGAGGGGGAACTATCTACCTGCTGTCGTCTGCGGGGCGGCGCCGGTGAAGATCACCCGTGTCACACACCCCGACAAGTACGCTCCGGCGTCGCGGTGCGCATTACTTGTGTCGCTCACGCGGCGGGTGATATGGTTCACGCCGTGACCTCCCCCCCCCGCCCTGCCCGACCGTGGCGCCACGGGGCCGTCGCTCTCTCGTTCCTCGCTGCCATCGGCCTCGTCGTCGTTCTGAACCAACGCGCGGTCCGCGGCGGCGAGGCGCCGGCAGACCCGGGGTTTCACCTCACCAATGTCGCCGCTCAAGTCGGCGTCGACTTCGTGCACCACGGGCCTACCGTCGACGCGAAGCTCGACAACATCGCCCCGCTCATGGGGGCGCTGGGCGCGTCGGTCTCGGTCGCCGACGTGAATGACGACGGGTGGCCCGATCTCTACTTGACCAACAGCCGGTTCGGGCTTCCCAACGCGCTCTATCTCAATCGCGGGGACGGCACGTTCGAAGACGTGGCGCGCGCCGCCGGCGTCGCGGATGTGAACCGGCCCGGGGAAGGCGTGTCGATGGGGGCCGTGTGGGGCGACTACGACAACGACGGGCTCGAGGACCTGCTGGTGTACAAGTGGGGCTACCTCCAGCTCTTCAAGAACATGGGCAACCTCCGCTTCCAGGACGTGACGGAGGCCGCCGGGTTACGCCACTGGATGAACAGCAACGGCGCCGTCTGGGTCGATTACGACCGAGACGGCCTGCTGGATCTCTACGTGGCCGGGTACTTCCGCTCGGACATCGATCTGTGGCACCTCAAGACCACGCGCATCATGGAGAACAGCTTCGAGTTCGCTACGAACGGGGGCAAGAACCGCCTGTTCCACAATCTGGGCAACGGGCGCTTCGCGGACGTAACGGATCAGATGGGCGTGGGCAGCACGCGGTGGACCCTCGCGGTCGCCGCTGCGGATTTCAACGGCGACGGCTGGCCCGATCTGTTCCTGGCAAACGACTACGGGCCGGAAGAGCTCTACCTCAACGATCATGGCCGGCGGTTCGTCCTGAGCCGCGTGGGCCTCGAGAGCGATTCCAAGAGCGGCATGTCGGCCACGCTCGGCGACGTGCTGAACCGCGGGCGGCTCGATGCGTTCGTGACCAACATCTCCGAGCGCGGCTACCTGTTTCAGGGCAACAACCTGCGCCTCAACTTCCTGCCGGAGCTGGGACGCTTCCAGCAGGGGGCCGAGGGCGTCATCGCCGACGCGGGGTGGGCCTGGGGGGCCCAGCTCGGCGACCTGAACAACGACGGCCGCAACGAGCTTTTCATCGTGAACGGCTACGTCTCGGCGGACCGGGACCGGAGCTACTGGTACGCGATGTCGAAGATCGCCGGGGCGAACGGGAACGTGTTCCAAGACGCGAGGAACTGGCCCGCCATCGGTACCGCGAGCCTGTCCGGGTACGAGCGCTCGCGCCTGCTCGTGAGCCGCGGGCTGGCTGGCTGGACGGACGTCGCGTCGGCCGCCGGCGTGACCGACGAGTACGACGGGCGCGCAGTCGCCCTGGTGGACCTGTTCAACCGCGGAGTGCTCGACGTGGTGGTCGCGAACCAGAACCAGCCGGCCCTGGTCTACAAGAACACGGTCGCGCCGGGTAACCACTGGATCGCCTTCAAGCTGGTGGGAACGCGGAGCAACCGCAGCGCGATCGGCGCGGAGGTCACCGTCGAGGTCGGCGGGGCGCGCCAGCTGAAGGTCGTGGACGGCGGCTCAGGATTCGCGAGCCAGAACGACCGCCGGCTCCACTTCGGGCTGGGGAGGGCCGGGCGCGTGGACCGGGCCGTGATTCGCTGGCCGTCGGGGACCGGGCAGACGATCGAAGGTCCCGCCGTCGATCGCCTGCACCTCGTGAAGGAACCCGGGCCCTAGCCGCATGGCGGCCGTGAGCGACACCGGGCTGGACCCGCACTCTGTGGGCCCGGCTGGGGCGGCTCGATCCGCGCTACCCGGTGTCGTTCCTCATCACACTCATCCTGGTGCTCGGCGAAGCGCGCTACGGCGTCCTCGGGGGGTACGACCGTCTCATTGCGGCGCTGGGCGTTTGCACCGCGACCGAGCTGATCCTGTCGCGGCTCTTGCGAGGGCGCTTCGCGAACGTGCAGAGCGCCTACATCACCGGCATCAGCCTCGCGCTGTTGATCAAACCACGCGCCGATCTGCTGTGGCCGTTCGTCCTCGGCGGGTTCCTCGCGATCGCGTCCAAGTACGTCCTGCAATACCGCGGCCGTCATCTCTGGAACCCGAGCAACTTCGCCATCAGCGTGCTCGTCCTCGTGGCGCCGGCGAGCGTCGCCGTCCTCAGCCATCAGTGGGGTAATGAGCTGGCGACGAACGCGGTGATCTGGTGCTTCGGGCTCCTCATCGTCTCGCGCGTCCGCATGCTCCATGTCACCCTGACCTACGTCGCGTGCTTCGTCGCGCTCGCCGCCGTGCGCAGCCTGATCGTGGGCGGTCCACTGCTGGCGGAAATCGCGCCGCTCACCGGCCCGATGTACCAGCTCTTCATCTTCTTCATGATCACCGACCCGAAGACGACCGTGAGCACGGTCCGGGGGCGCATGATTGTGGCTGCGACGGTGGCCGCCGCGGAGACCGCCATCCGGCTGGCAGGCGATCATCACGTGGCGGCACTCAGCGCGCTCTATCCGGCCCCGCCGATCCTGGCCCTCGCGATCGTGGGACCGCTCGCGAAGGCGATGGACCTCTACTGCGAGTGGCGGAGCGGGCGCACGAACTGAAGTTTGTCGTCGTTTCGGGCGATGACGATGAGGCGGCTGCCATCTGCCTGCCGCAGCCATCCCATGTGGCGCACCTGTCCCTCGATCACGAGGTTGCTCTTCTCCATATCAACCGCTTCGAAGCGACCGTCCCCCCCCCCTCTGCCGGAGAGGAGCAGGCCGTAGCTGGCGTCGTAGCGCCCGAAGACGGGCGGGACCCCGTAGAGGTTTCCCCCGACGAGCAGATCCGGCCGCCCGTCGCCATCGAAGTCTGCCACCAGCACCGCGCGGATCGGGGCGAACTGGGCCTCGACGGGAAGCGGCTGGAGCGTGAAGGTGCCGTTCCCGTTGTTCAACGCGACCGAGCTTGCGAAGACGCGCGCTTCCCGGACCGTCGCCCGCGCGAGCTCCGAGGCGGGGAAGATGTCCTCGATGCGGCTCGCGCCGAAGTCCGCATATGAGGGGTACCTGTTGCGCAGGCGTGGGATAAGGCTGATCAGCTCGTCCCGGCCGGCGACCGGGTAGCTCACGCCATGCTTGTAGAACGTGAGGATCTGCTCCAGCGTGCCGTTGTGGCCGAAGTCGCCGACGTAAAAGCGAGCCGGCTCGGTCGGCGAGGCCCGGACGTAAGAGTTCAGTCCCAGGTTGCCCAGGACCAGGTCCGGGCGCCCGTCCCCGTTCAGGTCGGCCGTTGTGACGGTATTCCACCACCCTTCCGTTCCCGCGAGCCCAGCCTCGCGTGTCCGGTCCACGAAGCGGCCCCCCCCGTTCTCCTGGTGGAAGACCCGGATCGGCATCCACTCGCCGGCGACGATCAGATCGAGCCGGCCGTCATGGTCGTAATCGACCCACGCGGCCGAGGTCACCATCCCGGCCTGGGCGAGGGCGGAGTCGGGAGCTTC
>QHVD01000551.1:0-1369 GCA_003222235.1 Gemmatimonadota bacterium
CCGGGCGCCACGGTCCGATCAGCCGGTAGAAGATGAAATAGGTCTCCTCGGGAAGATTGCCGTACCAGATCACCAGGTATTGCGACCACATGAGGTACGCCCAGAACACCGTGAACCCGAAGCACAGCTTGCCGAGGTCGTGAAGCTGCTTTGCGGAGACGAGCTGCTCGAGCCTCATCCTGCGGCGCAGGGCGATCGTGAGCACCGCCAGCGCCATCAGCGCCGCCAGGAAGCTCCCCATGAAATAGAACGCGCCGAACAGGTTGCTCACCCACTTGTGGGCGAGCGACATGATGAGGTCGAACGCCAGCAGGCTGTAGCCGAAGGCGTAGCCAACGATGAGCCACGCCGCCTCCCGGGCGATCTGGTCTCGGCCCGCGAGGCGCTCGGCGGGATGGCCGTCCGCGAGCTCGCTCCGATCGGGCGCCATGTCGTGGCGCACGAACCGCCACGACAGCCATGCCAGGGCGGCGAGGATGAGCCCGTTCCGCGGGAAGAAGAACTTGTCCGTGAGCCAGGCGCCCACGTCCGGCCTCGGCTCGTGCAGCCACGTGAAGATGTGGAACCGGCCCAGGAAGAGCCCGACGTAGAGCACGAGCGCAGTTGCGAGGAAGCCCACGGCGGCTTCGGCGAATCGGATCACGAGACCGGACCAGTGTCCCTTGGCAAGCTTCTGCGTCGCGGCGAACACCACGAGTCCCTGGGCGAGCCCCGTCCAGAACATGAAGTTGAAGTGGTACGATTGCCACACGCGCCCGGCCTCGCCCCCGCCCGCCGCCAGCGCCCGCACCAGCGCCGCCGCGCCGATGATCGCGGCGAGGGCCCCGTAACCCATGAACGCGGCCGCCGGGAACTGGCGCGCCTTCTGGACGATCTCCTCACGCGACACGGCCGTGGCCACGCTCATCGCGTTCATCGCCCCCCCCCTCCCCCTCCCCCTCCCCCTCCCCCGCTCCGCCGCTCCACCTGGAGCGCGCGCACGTAGTTGACGAGGTCCCAGCGGTCGTTCCCCCGCACCTTGTCGCCGTAGGTCGGCATCAGCCCGCGTCCCATCGCCTGGCCGTTGACGATCACCGAGTAGAAGTAGCCGTCCGAGCGCCGGCTCACCGTGTCGGTCACGAGCGAGCGGACGCCGAAGAACGGTCCCCCCGCGGCCGAGGAAATCGGGCCGTCCCCGCGCCCGCTCTCGCCGTGGCACACCAGGCAATACGTCTCGTAGACGAAGCGGCCGCGGTTGATCGATTCCGATGTACGGGTGCGGGGGTTCACGAGCCGGTCCGCGGTTCGCAGATCCACGGCGGGTTCGGCGCCGGTCACGGGAACGGTGCCCGGCACGGGCGGGATCGGCCGCGCGTACGGCTTGATGCTG
>QHVD01000551.1:1405-1936 GCA_003222235.1 Gemmatimonadota bacterium
GCGGCGAGGAACGCGAGCCTACGCACGCCGCACCTCCTCCGCCCCCGTGCTCCGAAGCAGCGCCTCGATCTGGCCCTGTCGCTCCGGCGGGCAGGGGACGAAGATCCCGAACTTGTCGTTCGTGAAGCGGGCGTCGTAGGCGACGGTGCCCAGACGGCGCGCCGCGAACAGCGCGTTGAAGCCGATGCCGAGGATCGTCGCGAGCGCGCCGAACAACACCGTCATCTCGAACATGATGACGACGTAGGGGGGGATCGACCCGATCGGCTTGCCGCCGAGCACGATCGGCCAGTCATACGACATGTAGAGCGTGATCCAGGCGCCGATCGCGCACCCCGCGATGCCGCCGATCAGCGTGAACATGCGGACCGGGCTCACGGCCTGGCCGAGGGCGTCCTCGATCTCGTGGCGCGGGATCGGCGAATACACGGTGAAGTCGGCATGGCCGCCTCCGCGCAGCCGGCCGATCGCCTCCAGGATGGCGTCGAGGTGGCCGAACACGCCGAGTACGCCCGGCGTCGGCGGCGGGTG
>QHVD01000552.1 GCA_003222235.1 Gemmatimonadota bacterium
CCAGCGCAGCATCAAGCCGTACGCGCGGCCGATCCCGCCCGTGCCGGGCACCGTTCCCGTGACCGGCGCCGAACCCGCCGTGGATCTGCGAACCGCGGACCGGCTCGTGAACCCCCGCACCCGTACCTCGGAATCGATCAATCGAGGCCGCTTCGTCTACGAGACCTATTGCCTGGTGTGCCACGGCGAGAGCGGGCGCGGGGACGGGCCGATTTCCTCGGCCGCGGGGGGACCGTTCTTCGGCGTCCGCTCGCTCGTGACCGACACGGTGAGCCGGCGCTCGGACGGCTACTTCT
>QHVD01000005.1:0-4647 GCA_003222235.1 Gemmatimonadota bacterium
TCGACTCGGATCGAACGCTCCGGCGTAGCGCCACGCCTGGCGAAACGCCCACGCAACTGCTGCCTCAGCCTCACCGGCCTCGAACACAACGAGGAGGGCGACGCTGTGTAGCGTGCTCCTGTGACGCTTGTACAACCGGGCGAGAGCCTGCCGATCTTTCGACACCGCCACCCGCTCCACGAGAAGACAGTCATCCAGGCTCTCAGCCGCGAACGTCATCGATCCTCCATAGGAGCAGGTGAGACGGACCACGAGGGCGCAACGATAAAGACGCCGCACTCCACCAGGGCGTAACGCGTGCCAGGCACCCCGCTTGGAGCCTTCGGGGCGGAGTCGGACGCGCGACCCCAACGGGGGTGACCTCGATCACGAAGGCGCCATGACCGGTGACAAGGCCGGCGGCCGTTACCTGCCGGGTTCCCCCGGATCCTTGTGTGAGACCGCGCCCGGTTGAACCCGCGAACCGGCCGATGGGACGAGCTGCTCCCGCGGCTTAGGAGGCCGATGGACAGCAAGGCCCTGCAGGACAGTCCAGACGTCGGCGTGACCGTCGTCGCACCCGACTGGACGATCGTGGAGTGGAACGAGGCGGCGGCGCGGATCACCGGGCTTCCGGCCGACCGGGTCCTCGGCAAGACGTTCTGGACCGCCTTTCCGACGGCCCGGGGCGCGCAGGCCGAGCGAGTGCTCCAGGACGTGCTCGTCGATGGCCAACCGCGCTCCTATCTGGCGCCTGTCCACGCCCCTGATTTCAAAGGCACGTTTTTCGAGACGCAGGCGAGCCGTGGGCCGCGGAACCGGCTGATCCTCGCGTTCCGCGAGGTGCGGCCGGAGCTGTCGCGGGAGTCGGGCGCGATCGTGGCGGCGTTCGACGAAGAGCGACGCCTCTACGCCCGGTTATTCAAGATTCTCCCCATCCCCGCGCTGGTGCTCAGCGTGGACGGGCAGATCCTCGAAGCGAACGCCGAGGGAGGGTCGCTGCTCGGGGCGGCGGACGTGCGCAGCCTCCGAGGGCGGCCCCTTGCCGACTGGGTGCCGGCGGCGCAGCGCTCACCCCTGGCTGCCGCGCTGCGTGAGGGCGTGGCGAAGCGCCAGCGGTTCCGGCTCGCGGTGGACTTCGCGGGCGAATCCGTGCGCGAGGTAGATGCGGTCATCGAGAATCTCGATCCCCAACGCGCAACCCCGAAGCTCTTGTTTCTGGCGATCGACGCGTCGCGCGAGGTGCTGCTGCAACGCAAGGTCTTGGAAGCCGACCGGCTCTCGCAGCTCGGAAGCCTGTTGTCGGGAGTGGCTCATGAGCTGAACAATCCCCTCGCGGCCATCGCCGCGTTCGCGGAAGTCCTGAAGGCCGACGCGACGGAGCCCGGGCAGCAGGAGGCCGCCGAGGTCATCCAGACGGAGGCCTTGCGGGCGGGGCGCGTCGTCCAGACGCTGCTCGACTTCGCCCGGCAACGTCCCCACATGCGCGGGCCGATAGACATCAAGGACATCGTCGCCCGGGTCATCGCCCTGCACCGGAGCGCGCTCAAGAAGGCGCGCGTCCAGGCCATCGACTCGATCACGAGCGACGTGCCGGCGGTGATCGGCGACCCGCAGGAGCTGCAGCAGGTCTTCCTCAATGCCCTCGTGAACGCCGAGCAGGCCATCGCGTCCACGGGCCGGCCGGGCAAGGTGATGTTCTCGTCCCGGCGGACGGAGGGCCGCCTCGTCATCCTGGTCGAGGACACCGGGCCGGGCGTGCCCCGGGAGATTCTGGACCGCGTGTTCGAGCCCTTCTTCACGACGAAGGGCGAGCTTGGGCGGGGGCTCGGCCTCGCGATCAGCTATGGGCTGGTCAAGGGCATGGGCGGACGGATGGACATGATGAACGTCGAGGGCGGCGGCGCCGCTCTGGCAATCGAGTTACCCGTGGATGCGGCCCCGCCCGAGCCCGCCCCGGAGGTCGGGGCGCCCCAGACGTCGCGATCGCTGTCGGTTCTCGTGGTCGAAGACGAGGACAGCGTGCGGCGCGGCATCGCCCGCATGGCCGAGCGCCTCGGCCACCGGACGACCACCGTTGCCGACTTCGCCCACGCCGTGACCGAGTTGCAGAACGCCGCAGGGCGCTACGACGCATTGATTGTGGACGTCCACCTGGACGAGGCTCACAGCGGATTCGACCTGTTCGAAACGCTGCGGCTCGAGGGCCGGGGCCGCGAGCACCGGCTGGTGTTCACGACGGGCGACTCGATGTCTCCGAAGACCCGCGACCTGCTGCAGCGCTCCGAGCGTCCCGTGCTGAAGAAACCCTTCAGCCTCGACGAGCTCCGTGAGATGCTCGCGCGCCTCGGATGAAGGACGGGGGGTAGCGCCGGCGGCGGCAAGCAGGTCTATTACAGGCGCGACCCTGCCCTGTTTCACGCCACCGCGGAGCTGAGAGCCGTTCCCGCGAGCAGTACCTGAGGACGGGATGCCAGTAGGTCGCCCTCCAATGAGCCGCCAGGCTGACCCCACGGGTGTCGTGCGCGTCCTCATCGTGGAGGACTCGGCAGCCGACGCGGAGCTCATGCTCCGGGCGCTCCGCACTGGGGGGTTCGCGCCGGCGTACGAGCGCGTCGAGAGCGCCGCGGCGATGCGCGAGACCCTCGCGCGTCAGCCGTGGGACGTCGTGCTCGGCGATTACAACCTCCCGGGGTTCGATGTACCCGCCGCATTGGCTGTGCTCCAGGAACACGGCCAAGACATCCCCTTCATCGTGGTGACGGGAAGCGTGGGCGAGGATGCGGCCGTTGCGGCGATGAAAGCCGGCGCGACGGATTACATCATGAAGGACCGCCTCCAGCGGCTCGCGCCCGCCGTGCTACGAGCGGTGGCGGACGCCGCCGTGCGGCGCGAGCACCAGCGGCTGCAGCAGCAGCTCCAGCAGTCGCAGAGGCTGGAGGCCGTGGGGCGGCTCGCGGGAGGCATCGCCCACGACTTCAACAACGTGCTCACGGCGATTCTCGGCTCCGTTGAGCTCCTCCTGCTCGACACACCCGCCGACGCCCCGAAACGAGAGGAACTGGACATCATCCGGGACGCGGCGGCGCGCGCCCAGGTGCTGATTCGCCAGCTCCTCGCCTTCAGCGCGCGGCAGGTGTTGCAGCCGAGGGTCCTCGACCTGAACCACCTGGTCGGAGAGGTGAGCAAGATGCTCCGGCGGCTGATCGGCGAGGATGTGGACCTCGTGTCCGCGCTCGCACGGGACCTCGGCGCGGTCCGTGCGGATGCGGCCCAGATCGAGCAGGCGCTGGTCAATCTGGCGGTCAATGCGCGCGACGCGATGCCGGCCGGCGGGGGGCTGACCATCGAGACGGAAAATGTCGAGTTGGCCGAAGGGAGTGCCCCGACTCACGGCGAGGTCCCGCCGGGGCGCTACGTCATGCTTCGGGTGACCGACACCGGCACCGGCATGGACGCCGAAACCCAGGCGCACGTCTTCGAGCCCTTCTTCACAACCAAGCCCCACGGCAAGGGGACCGGCCTTGGGCTTGCCACCGTGTACGGGATCGCACGGCAGAGCGGGGGCCACGTCACGGTCGAGAGCGCGCCAGGCCAGGGCACCACGTTCAGGATCTACCTGCCACGTGTCGATGAGGCGGCCGAGCCGGTCGGGGGCCCCCGCTCCGTCACGGCGCCCGTCGAGGGCACCGAGACAGTGCTCCTCGTCGAGGATGAGCACCTGGTTCGCAGCCTCGCCCGCAAGGTACTCGAGCAGGCGGGCTACACGGTGCTCGTCGCCGCCGGGGGCCGGGAGGCCCTGCAGATGGCGGCGCTCTACGACGGCCCGATCCACCTCTTGCTCACCGACGTCGTGATGCCCGAGATGAACGGTCGCGAGCTGATGCACCGCCTGACGCCGGTCCGTCCGGGGCTGCGCGTGCTCTACATCTCCGGTTATTCGGACGAGGCCGTGGCCCGGCAAGGCGTCCTCGATCCCGGTACCGCGTTCATGCAGAAGCCCTTCACACCCGAGGCTCTCGCTCGCAAGGTCCGCGAAGTGCTGGACGGCGCCCGCGCTGGGGCTTGACCGGCGCCGCCTCCGTCGCCTGGCGCTTCATCGTGCCGGGCCGGTCAAGCACGCTGCGATGATCCCAGTCACCCTGGCGCCGTCGCGTGCTCGGCGCGCGTTTGGGCGCCTCGATACGAGCTTCACGTTGCGCAGCCCCGGAGAGCGGATAGAAGAAGGTGGTGACAGATGAACCAGCCTGTGATCTTCGGCGCGCACGACGAGAAGACGCTCGCGCAGCTCCATGACGTGGCGAGCCGCGCGGAGCGCGTCGCGCTCATGGCCGACGGCCACCTTGGCTACGTGATGCCGATCGGCGGAGTCGCGGCGTACCGGGACAAGGTGAGCGTCGTGGGCGTGGGTTTCGATATCGCGTGCGGCAACGCAGCGATCCGGACGAACCGCCGGCTGGACGAGTATGCCCGCCGGGATCTCGAGCTCCTGGCGGACGAGATTCAGCGCACGCTCTCGTTCGGGATGGGCCGCACCAACCGCGCGGACGATGCACCCGTCGATCACCCCCTGTTCGAGGATCCGGCCTGGGACGCGGTGCCGGGTCGGCACGAGCGTGACAGCCTGCGAGCCAAGGCGCGCAACCAGCTCGGCACGGTGGGCAGCGG
>QHVD01000005.1:4660-12269 GCA_003222235.1 Gemmatimonadota bacterium
CGTGGACCTCTTCGCCGACGAGCACACCGGGATCTGGGTGGGTGTGCACTTCGGCAGCCGTGGCTTCGGGCACACCGTGGCCTCCGGCTTCCTGTCGCTGTCGCAAGGGAAGCAGTGGGGCGAGCGCGTGCCCGAGGCCGAGGCGCTGCTCGCGCTCGAGCAGCCGCTCGGCCACGACTACTGGCACCTGATGACGCTCGCCGGCCGGTACGCGTACGCCGGGCGGGAGTGGGTGGCGCGTAAGGTCGTCGAGATTCTCGGTGGCGAGGAGCTGGAGTTGGTGCACAACCACCACAACTTCGCTTGGAAGGAGACGCACGACGGCCAGGAATACGTGGTCGTCCGCAAGGGCGCCACGCCGGCGTTTCCGGGCCAGAAGGGGTTCGTCGGGGGCTCGATGGGCGACGACGCGGTGATCGTCGAGGGCGCACGCCACGATTCGGAGCTGCAGCGCGCGTCGCTGTACTCGACGGTGCACGGCGCGGGTCGCGTAATGTCGCGTACCGAAGCGCGCGGCAAGGTGAACCGGAAGACCGGCGCAGTGATTCGGCCGGGCAAGGTGTCGTGGGAGATGCTGCGCGAGTGGGTCGGTGGTAAGGGCGTCATTCTGCGCGGCGGCGGGCTCGACGAGTCGCCGCACGCATACCGGCGGCTGCCGGACGTGCTGGCGGCGCAGGGCGACACCGTCACGGTGCTGCACACGCTCACGCCCGTCGTCGTCGTGATGGCGGGTGAGAACGAGTTCGATCCGTACAAGGATTAGCAAGACCACGGGTGGTGAAGACTTCGGATACTTCGCTCTGGGGGTATGTTGACGACGGACCATTGTCTTCCACCTACGGTATGCCCATGAGAGTCTACGTAATTACTACCGGCGTCATCTTCGGCCTGCTCGTCGTGGCTCATCTCTGGCGGATGGTTGCCGAGCCGCATCTCGCGACCGACCCTGGTTACCTCGTCATTACGCTCGCGGCGGCGCTCCTCGGCCTCTGGGCCGGGCTCCTGCTACGACGCTCCCCGTCGCCCTGACCGACCGGAGGTCCAGTGTGAGTTCCCCCTCTCCGGAAGGGAGAGGGGGCTAGGGGGTGAAGACGGATGGCGAGGCACGAAGCGCTATCAACGGTAAGCGTTATGGGGCCCTTTCCTCGTACACCATCCGCGACAGGTCCGCGACCAGACTGTGGGCGACGCTGTCCTCCTTGATCCCGCCCGTGAGGACGACCAGCACATAGCTTCCGCCCCGGGGCGGGTGCACGATCGCGGCATCGTGGTATACGACCTCGCCGATCCACCCCGTCTTGTGCGCCACGCGAGTACCGGATGGGAGCCCCGCCGGGATCCCCTCGTTGAATTCCTGCCGGCCGAGGATGGCGAGCATCTCGGTGCACGATGCCGGCCTTGCCGCCCGGCCCTGCGCGATCGCGGCGAGCAGCACGCCCAGGTCCCGCGCCGTCGTCGTGTTGTTGAGGCCGGCCCGATAGGCCTTGCCGTCCTCCACGCCACGGAGCACCTGGATCGACCAGGCGCCGAGGGACCGGGCCGTCCCCTGGGCGCGCTCGGCGCCGACGCGCTCAATCAGGAGGTTGGTCGCGAGGTTGCTCGAGCGCGTGATCATCAGCTCGAGCAGCTCGCGCACCGATGCCTTGCCGCCTAGCCGCAAGTACAGCGTGCTGTCCGAGTCGTCGGCCCTGTCCACGTCGAACGGCGAGCCGTCGAGGAGCGACGGGAACGTCGCGTGGACCGGGAGCGAGTCGTCAAGCCGCAACAGCCCGGCGTCCGCGTCCCGGAAGATCTGGATCATCACCGGCACCTTCATCGTGCTCGCCGCATGGAGGCGCAGGTTCGCGCCGATGAGGATCGAGTCGGGACGCGTGAGGTTGTGGTAATAGAGACCGACCGCCGTGGCGGGCGCCCGGGCGATTCGCCCCGCGAGCTCGTCGCGCAAGAGGCCCAGGCTCTGGGCTTCGGCGGAAGCAAGCGGCAGCAGGCCGAGCAACGCGAAGCGAAGGCCGAACAGTTAGATTTTCCTCCGTGAGCGAATTCGTCTTCGGCACCCACAACGCCGCCTTCGTGCAGGTGATGTACGAGCAGTACCTGCGCGATCCCGCCTCGGTCGGAGAAGAATGGCGCAACCTGTTCGATAACGGCAAGGTCGCTGAGCTTCCCGTGATCCCAGCGAGCCGCGAGGAAGTGCAGCGGGACACGGGACACGGAACGCGGGAAACGGAGCCCCGGGGGGCCGCCGGCACCACGTCTCCCGTTTCCCGTGTCCCGTCTCCCGGCCTTACGCCGATCACCGGTCCCGCCGCCCGCCTCGTGCAGAACATGACGGACTCGCTGTCCGTCCCGACCGCGACATCGTTCCGAGAGATTAGGGTCGAGGTGCTGGACGCCCGGCGCCGGGAGCTCAATGCGCAACTCGCCGCGAGCGGGAAGAAGGTCTCCTACACCCATCTTATCGGCTACGCGATCGTGCAGGCGGCGCGCCAGTTCCCCGTGATGACGCATGCCTTCCAGGAGGTGGATGGCAAGCCGCACCGACTCGATCCAGGGGGCGTGAACCTCGGTCTCGCGGTGGACGTGGAGAAGAAGGACGGGAGCCGCGCGCTCGTCGTTCCGGTCATCAAGCGGGCCGACCGGCTGAGCTTCGCCGAGTTCCGCACAAACTATGAGATGCTGGTCGACAAGGCGCGAGCCAACAAGCTCGTTCCCGACGACTTTGCCGGCGCTACGATCACGCTCACCAACCCCGGAACGATCGGCACCATCGCGTCGGTGCCGCGCCTGATGAGGGGCCAGGGCTCGATCATCGCCACGGGTGCGATCCGCGACGCCGCGCCCGGCAAGACCATGATGATCACGAGCACCTACGACCACCGCATCGTCCAGGGGGCGGAGTCGGGGATGTTTCTCCGGGCGCTCGATGCGATGCTCCAGGGAGGAGACGGGTTCTACGAGCAAGTCTTGGAGAGCCTGGGACTACCGGGAGGCGGGATGCGGGATGCGGGAAGTGGGGTGGCACCGGCGCCCACGCACCTCCCATCCCGCATCACGCATCCCGAAGACTTGCGTCACCTCGCGGCCGCGATGTCGCTGGTCAAGGCGTTCCGCCACTTCGGGCACATGGCGGCGCGCCTCGACCCGCTCGGCTCGGAGCCCCCCGGCGACCCGGCGCTCGATCCGGGCCAGCTCGGCCTGACCCCCGAGATCATGGCCAGGATCCCGGCCGAGGTACTGCGGATCTACGTCCCGGGAAGGACGCTCGCCGAGGCGTACCCCGAGCTGCACAAGACGTACTGTGGCACGATCGCCTACGAGGTCGAGCACATCGGTAGCCACCAGGAGCGCCTGTGGCTGCGTCAGGTCATCGAATCCGGCCAGCACAAGCAGCCGCGCACTGTGGAACAGAAGCGCAAGATCCTCGCCCGGCTCACACAGGTCGAAACGCTCGAGCGCTTCCTCCACAAAGCCTACCTCGGCCAGAAGCGGTTCTCGATCGAGGGGCTCGACGTGCTCGTGCCGATGCTCGACGAGACGATCGAGCTGTGCGGTGCGAGCGGCGCGCGGCGGGTGGTGCTCGGGATGGCGCACCGGGGGCGGCTGAACGTGCTCGCCCACATCGTCGGGCTCTCGTACGAGACGATCTTTGCCGAGTTCGAGGGCGGGCGGCCCGTGGAAGAGACCCTGACGCCCGAGGGGGGTACGGGCGACGTGAAGTACCACCACGGTGCGGATGGCGTCTACCAGACGGCGTCCGGCAAGCCGGTCAACGTCACCCTCACGCCGAACCCGAGCCACCTAGAGGCGGTGAACCCGGTGGTCGAGGGCCGGGCGCGCGCCAACCAGACCAACCGCCGCGGCAAGGACGCGATCCACGACGGAACGGTGGCGGTACCGCTGCTGATCCATGGTGACGCGTCCTTCGCCGCGCAGGGAGTCGTGGCCGAGACGTTCAACCTCGCCCGGCTCAAAGGCTACTCGACGGGCGGGACGATTCACCTCATTGCGAACAACCAGCTCGGTTTCACGACCGACCCCAGGGAGGCCCGCTCCACCGACTACGCGAGCGACCTCGCCAAGGGCTTCGATGCGCCGATCATCCACGTGAACGCCGATGATCCCGAGGCGTGCCTTGCGGCGGCGCGGCTCGCCGTGATGTACCGCGACAAGTTCCACGGCGACGTGGTGATCGACCTCGTGGGTTACCGCCGGCACGGGCACAACGAGGGCGACGAGCCGGCGTATACGCAGCCGGTCATGTACGAGCGGATCAGGCAGACGCCGACCGTGCGCCAGCGCTATGCCGAGCAGCTCGCGCGAGAGGGGGCTCTGGCTGTCGCCGAGGCGGACGCCGAAGCGGAGCGCCTCTACCAACGGCTCGCCGAGATCGGGCAGTCCCTGAAAGCGCACCTCTCCGAGGAATCGAGGGGAGAGGAGCCGCAGCGCATGTCCGGCGGCCGCCCCGGGATCGCGGAGCCCGACACGCGGGTCGCGCCGCAATTGCTCTCCAGCTTGAACGAGCAGCTGCTCGCCGTGCCTGCGGGGTTCACCATCAACCCCAAGCTCCAGAAGCAGCTCGAGCGGCGGCGCGCCGCGCTGACGCAAGGCGCGATCGAGTGGGCGCACGCCGAGGCGCTCGCGTTCGCCTCGCTGCTGGCCGAAGGGACCGCGATCCGGCTCACCGGGCAGGACACCGAGCGGGGCACATTCAGCCAGCGGCACCTGGTGTTGCACGATGCCGCCGACGGCCGCCGCTACGCGCCCATCCAGAGCCTCGCCAGCGCGCGGGCGCCGTTCGAGCTGCACAACAGCCCGCTTTCCGAGTTCGCGTGCCTCGGGTTCGAGTACGGCTATGCCGCTGCGGCCCCCGAAGTGCTGGTGCTCTGGGAAGCGCAGTTCGGTGACTTCACGAATGCCGCCGAAGTGATCATCGACCAGTTCATCATCGCGGGGCTCGCCAAGTGGGGCCAGACCTCCCGGCTGACGCTGCTCCTCCCGCACGGCTACGAGGGCCAGGGCCCCGAGCACTCGAGCGCCCGGATCGAGCGCTTCCTCGCCCTCGGCGCCGATGGGAACATCCGCATCGCTAACTGCTCGACCCCGGCGCAGTACTTCCACCTGCTGCGACGCCAGGCCCGCCACGCCGAGATGCGGCCGCTGGTCCTGTTCACACCCAAGAGCCTGCTGCGGCTGCCGCAGGCGAGCTCCCGGCTCGAGGACCTCGCGGCCGGACCGTTCCGGCCGGTGATCGACGACCCTGAGGGACAATCCCGCCGCGACGCCGCGCGCCTCGTGTTGTGCAGCGGCAAGGTGTACTACGATCTCGTGCTCTCGCCCGAGCGCCCCCAGGCCTCCCACGTCGCCGTCGGGCGCGTGGAGCTGCTCTATCCCTTCCCAGCCGCCGAGGTGGCCGAGCTGCTGAAACGCTACACCAAGATCACGGAGATCGTCTGGGTGCAGGAAGAGCCGCGCAACATGGGACCGCAGAAGTTCATGCTGCCGTACCTGCGTGAGCTCGTCGGTCCGGGTGTGACGGTGCGCGATATCGGCCGGCCCGAGCGGTCGAGCCCGGCGGAAGGTTACCCCGCCGCGCACCAGGCCGAGCAGGCGAGGATCGTCGCGGCGGCGTTCGCCGACTAGTGCCGTTCCAACTTTCCGGGACTAGTCGCAGAACGGGGATGGTCGTGACCAAAAGAGCTCATTCGGCGAAGGGGAACTACGCGCAAAAAGTTGGAACGGCACTAGAACCCGATGCGGCGGCGCGGCGGGTCCACCTGCGCCATCAGCCTCCGAATCGCGACGAACACCACGGCGAACCGCTTGTCGTACTTCTGCTCAAGCTCGTCGAGCTTGCGGGCGAGGTCACGGTGCGTCGCCAACAGCCGCCGCAGCCGGACGAACGCCCGCATGATCGCGATGTTCACCTGAATCGCGCGGTCACTATGCAATACGCTCGACAGCATCGCGACTCCTTGCTCTGTGAATACGAACGGCCGATACCGCCTTCCTCCGCGCCCTGCGTTTGAGGTGCCAAATTGGTACCTCAAAAGCGCGATTTCCTTGACTCTCAACTCGAACATGAAATCCGACGGGAAGCGCTCACGGTTCCGTCGCACAGCGCGGTTGAGCGTCTTTGTCACAACCCCGTACATCTCCGCCAGATCACTGTCGAGCATCACCTTCTCGCCACGGATTAAGAAGATCCGCCGCTCGACCCGTTCCACGAGCGCTGCCGAACGCGCCTTTGCGAGCCTGGTCATGGTTCGGTTAGCTTGCCTTGGAACCGTCAACCGCCGGTCAACATCCATGCCTTTGCCCGCTCTCGCGCTCCTCGTCTGCGCCTCCGTCACCCACGGAGACGGCCGCTGGTCCGCGGCCGCGCCGCTTCCCGAGCCGGTGCAGGAGCTCTCCGCCGCCGTGCTGCACGGCAGGATTTACGTGGCGGGAGGCTTCGACCGAACCGGAGCGCCCACCGCCGCGGCGTTCCGCTACGATCCCGTCGCGAACCAATGGGAGCGGGTCGCCGACCTCCCGGCCGCGCGCCACCACATGCCGCTCGCCGCCGTCGGCGACACGCTATACGCGGTGGGGGGACTCGCCGAGGCGACGTTCGTCCCTGAGAACACGCTGTGGATCTACCGCGACGACCAGAACCGCTGGGAGTCGCGGGCGCCGCTTCCTGAGCCCCGCGGCGCGTCCGGGGTGGGAGTCGTGAGCGGAAAACTCGTGGTGGTGGGCGGTTGGGGGGTGGGGCGGAGGCTGGTCGATTCGACGGCGATCTACGATCCCGCCACGAATCGCTGGCGCAACGCGGCCCCGATCCCCACGCTGCGCGATCACCTCACCGCGGTCGCGGTGAGCGGGACTCTGTACGCGATCGGTGGGCGCCCGCTCAATCCCGACCGGAACTATGACGTCGTGGAGGCCTACGACCCGGCCACCGATCGCTGGACGGCGAAGTCCCGCATGCCGAGTCGGCGTGGCGGGCTCGCCTCGACCGTCCTCGCCGGGAGGGTCCACACGTTCGGAGGAGAAACGAGATCGTCGGTCTTCTCGAATCACGAGGTCTACGACCCAGCCACCGACCGGTGGACCACGGCGCCCTCCTTACCCACCGCTCGCCACGGTCTCGGCGCCGCCACCGTCGGCGGAAGGATCTACGTGATCGGCGGAGGGCCGAGACCGGGACTCGCCCAGACCGACGCCGTAGAGGTGTTCACGCCGTGATGCACCAGGTCCACGCCTCTCTCCGCTACCTCGTTTTCGCCGCGTTCGTGCTCAGCGCCTTCGCGGCGCTCGCCTCGTGGCTCGTGCGCACCCAGCGCGTGTCCCCGCTGGGCAGGCTGGGCCGCGCGCTCCGCGCGGCCACCGAGCCGGTGCTCCGTCCCCTCGAGCGCCGGCTGCTGCGCCTCGGCGGCAACCCTGTCAACGCCGGGTGGTGGCTCGTGATCGCGGTGGCGATCGCGGGTGTGGTGCTGCTGTCGCTGTTCGACTGGGCCGTACGCACGTTCGGGTGGATGTATGCCGCCTTCAGCGGTGGGCCGCAGGGGATCCTAGTCGCCTTGATCGTCGCCGCGTACAACGTGCTGTTCGTCGCCCTCATGGTGCG
>QHVD01000005.1:12276-14416 GCA_003222235.1 Gemmatimonadota bacterium
CGCGCTGGATTCGACCTGCGTACGTGCTCACCGATTGGCTGGTCGAACCCATCCGCCGGCTGCTCCCGACCACGGGAGCAATCGACTTCAGTCCGCTGGCCGCGCTGCTGGTGCTGTGGGTGCTGGAGAAGCTGCTCCTGAGCCTGGTCTTCTTCTGAGCTCCGTGGCGACGATCGCGGTCCATGTCGTCCCGCGCGCCAAGAAGACGGAGGTCGCCGGTCGCCATGGCGCCGCGATCAAGATCAAGGTGGCCGCGCCGCCGGTGCAGGGGGCGGCGAACGCGGAGCTGGTGCGCTTCATCGCGGAGCGGCTGCGCGTGCCGCGTGACGCCGTCACCATCCGGAGCGGCGCCGCCGGCCGGCGCAAGACGGTCGCGGTCGAGGGAGTGGCGGCGGACGTCGTGACGCAACAACTGCTGGGCGAGGTCGAGTGAAGCTCCTCAAGGTGCTGGTGAACTTCGTGGTGGCGACGCTCGTGGGCGCGCTCGGCAACACCCTGTTCGGCGGGTGGGGGCTCTTGATCGGCTTCGTCGCGGGCGGCGTGAGCGCCTGGTGGGTGGGGAGACGGATCTTCGACACACGTCAGCTACCGGACCCTGACGTCTGAGGTCTCGTCCTTTGAAGACCCTAAATAGGTAGAACAGCGACGGCAACAGCACGACGGCGCCGAGCACGAGCAGGCCGAGCACGAGCCGGAGCGTCGCGCGGGGCGCCGCCGCCGCGGCGATCGTGAGGTCGGGTGGCAGGATGTAGGGGTACTGACTGAGCGCCCAGCCCCACAGAATCAGCGAGACCTGCACGGCGGCCAAGAGCCGCGCGAGGTGATACCGCCGGTACCAGAGCGCGGCAAGTGCCGTGACTGCAGTGGTGGCCGTGAGGAGGTGCAGCGGCAGACCCGCGGGCGCGAAGATCAGCCCCTCGCGCACGAGCGGTGCCCCGCCGAGCGACAGCACGAGCACCAGGAGGGCCGCGCCAAACAGCCCGACCCCGGACCCGAGCGCGCGGCGGCGGAAGTCCTCCTGGAGCTCGGCATCCCGAGCCTCGAGCGTCAGGTAGACGCCTGCGAGAAACGCGAATGCCACGAGCGCGAACACGCCAACCGAGAGTGCGAACGGCGTCAGCCATGGCGCCACGTAGCCTGCGTAGAACCCCACCCCGCCCTTCCCTCTCGCCTCCTCCCCCAGTCCCCCTGACGCGATCGCGCCCGCCGCCGTACCGAGCAAGAGCGGCGTGATCAGGCTCGCCACCGCGAAGAGCACGCCCCAGCGCCGCCCCTCCTCGTCGGCGGCGCCACCGTAGCGCCAGAACGTAAACGCCGAGCCTCGCAGCACGATCCCGATCAGCACCAGCGAGAGCGGGATGTGCAGCACGATCCCGAGCCGCGCGAACGCGGGGGGGAAGCACGTGAAGAGCAACACCAGCGCGAGGATCAGCCAGACGTGGTTCGCCTCCCACACGGGGCCGATGGCCTCCGCGATGAGCTCGCGCTGGTGCTCCTTGCGGGGTCCGCCGGCGAGCAGGTCCCACACGCCGCCGCCGTAGTCCGCGCCGCCGAGCAGCGCGTAGGCGTTGAGCGCCACGAAGATGACGCCGGCGAGAAGGTCGGCGAGCGACATCTCACGCCATTCCGTTTCCCGTTTCCCGTCTCCCGCTTCCCGGCATATAGAACCCCCGCCACTCCGGCACTGCCGGGCTGCGGACGATCTGCCGGTAGAGGAGCCACACCACGATCACCGCGAGAAAGCCGTAGAGCAGCGTGAAGGTCAGGAAGGGAACGATCAGTCCAGGCATGGGAGTGACCGCGTCCACCGTCCTCAGCACGCCGTAGATGACCCACGGCTGGCGCCCCAGCTCCGTCACCATCCAGCCGGCTTCGAGCGCGATGAACCCCATCGGCGTGGCCAGCGCGATCGCCCGCAGCAACCAACGGGCATGCGCGAGATCGGCGCGGCGCCACGCCAGCCATCCGGCCCACAGCGCCACGAGCGCGAGATAGGTGCCGATGCCGACCATGACTTGGAACGAGAGGTGCACGGCCGCCACGTTCGGCCACTCGTTCCGCGGCACGGCATCGAGTCCTTTCACCTCGGCCCCCGGATCGTGGAACGCGAGGAGCGAAAGCCCACGGGGAATCTCGATCG
>QHVD01000006.1 GCA_003222235.1 Gemmatimonadota bacterium
GATCGAGGCGATCGAGGCGCTGTCGAGCGAGCAGATGGGGATGCACGTCGAGGTGTCGATCCGCTGGCAGATCGATCCGATGCAGGCTCCGAAGATCTTCACCGAGATCGGTGACGAGAACCAGATCCGCGGCGCAGTGCTCAACGCCATCCGCAAGGGCGTGCGCGACGGCATGGTGCAGTTCTCCATCAACGACATCTCCAAGCGCACCCAGATCGCCAGCACGATGGAAGGCCTGGTGGACTCGGCCCTCGTGACCACGCCGCGCGCGGGCGGCGGCAAGTTCCGGATCGCCACCGTCACCGCGTTCTTCCTGCGCGACCTGCAGCCGCCCGCCCAGGTGGTGCAGGCCATCAACAACAAGATCGCTCAGGAGCAGCAGATCGAAACCGAGCGGCACCGCGTAGAAGTCGCCCGGCTGCAAACGGAGCAACAGCGGCTCCTCAACCAGACCCTCTCGCCGGAAGCGCTCACCAAGCAGTGGATCGAGGTGCTCCACGACATGAAGGGCTCGAACAACCTGATCATCTTCGTGCCGACCGAGGGCGGGCTGCCGCTCCTCAACATCGGCGACCTGCGGAAGAACCTGAAGCCCTGAGCGCCCATGGCCCCGCCGGTCATCACCGTCACGCGCCAGTATGCATCGGGCGGCTCCGACGTCGCGCGGCTGGTGGCGGGCCAGCTGGACTGGACCGTCATCGACAACGAGTTCATCGACGAGGTCGCGCGGCGCGCGGGACTCCCGGTGGAGGAAGTCGCCCAGCGCGAAGAGCGGGCGCCGGGCCTCCTCGAGCGCCTGGCCCGCACGCTCGCCCTCGCATCGCCCGAGATGTTCATGGCCACCGCGACCGCGTCCGCGGTGGAGCAGGATGAGGCGACGATCGTGCAGGTGACCGAGCGGGTGATCGTCGAAGCAGCGGCGCACGGCCGGGTGGTGCTCGTGGGCCGGGGTGCGCAGGCCCTGCTGTCCCGGCGACCCGACGCCCTGCACGTTTACGTCATCGCACCCAAGCCCTGGCGCGTCCAGCACGCGATCGAACGCCTCGGCCTGGATCCCGCCGCTGCCTCGAAGATCGTCGAGGAAACCGACCGCCGGCGCGACCAGTACGTGAATACCTACTATGGCAGACACCGCCACGACGTGGTCAACTACGACCTGGTGGTGAACACCGCGAAGCTCGGATTGGATGGGGCGGCGACGGTGATCGTGAGCGAGGCGAAACGGCGGCGGTGGGACTGAAACCGTTGTTGAGCGCGCTTGGCTGCCTCCTCTTGGGATGCGCGCGCGGCCCGGCCCCGAGCCCGCCCCCTGCGGCCGCAGGCGCTCGGCCCGTCGCCGTCATCCCGTTCCAGTCGTACGGCGGGCTGATCTACGTGCGCGGCGTGGTGAACGGCGATTCGGCCTGGCTCATTCTCGACACCGGGAGCTCCCGCACCGGGTTCGATCGGGACTGGGCACGGACCATCGGCGCCGTCCCCGTGACGGCACCCGGAGCGACCGCCGCTGCAGGTGGCGACACCGCGTCCGTGTCGACCGCCGTGGTGGATACGTTCCGGATCGACGGCCTCGAGCTGCGGAACTACCCGGTGGCCCTCTACCCGCTACGCGGCGTGAGCGCAGCGAGCGGGCGGCCCGAGCGCGGCTTCGTCGGCCACGATGTCTTGCAGAGATTCACGGTGGAGATTGATTACCAGGAACGGCTCGTGCGGCTGTACGACCCCGCCCGGTACCGATACGCAGGCTCGGGCACCGTCGTCCCCTTTGCGGCGGACGCCGACGTGCCGCTGCTCCGTGGATCCGTCGCGGTCCGAGGCCGCCGCCCGCTACCGGCCCGGTTGCTGCTC
This sequence comes from Gemmatimonadota bacterium, assembly GCA_003222235.1. GTDB lineage: Bacteria > Gemmatimonadota > Gemmatimonadetes > Gemmatimonadales > GWC2-71-9 > AG12. The sequence continues at coordinate 1,846 of QHVD01000006.1, forward strand.
GACACCGGTGCATCCGGCCTGTGCTTGATCCTCACCGTGCCATTCGTGGAGGAACACGGCCTCGCTCGGGCGGTGTCGCCTGCCATCGAGGCCCCCATCGGGACGGGCCTCGCCGGCGAGTTGCGCGGAACCATCGCGCGGCTCGAGGCGCTGCGGTTGGCCGACTGGAAGATCGCGATCCCCACGACGGGACTCGGGAGCGAGCGCACGGGTTTCTTGGGTCGCACGGATCTCGACGGCGTCATCGGCAACGCCGTGTTCGAAGGCTCGCGCTTGATCGTGGAGTATGCGCGCCGCCGCATCATCGTCGAGCCGCACGCCAGCGTCGGCGGGCGATGCGACTACGACATGAGCGGGTTGCGGCTCACCGCTCAGGGCCCGGATCTCCGGCACATCATGGTTGACTACGTCGTGCCGCGCAGTCCGGCGGCGGACGCCGGGATCCGGGTCGGGGACGAGCTGCTGGTCATCGACGGACGCGCGGTCGCCGACGCCGCGCTGAGCGAGGTCCGGCGGGTTCTCCGCGTCAACAGAGCCCTGCGTCGGTTGGTGCTCAAGCGCGACGCCGATACGCTACGGGTGACGCTGCGGCTGCGGCGGCTGCTATAAACCGGTTGCACGTCACACGTTCCACGTCACACGTCCGATCTCTGAAGTCTGACGGTGACGTGTGACGTGTGACGTGCGACGTGCGACGTGTGACGGCCAACGCCTCACTAGGTTCTCCGCAGCTCCGGCACCCGCCAGGCCGCGATCGCGAGGGCCAGCGTGGTCACGGCGCCCCCGAGCGCCACGGCGGCCGGCGTCCCGATCCGCTCGGCGAGCGTCCCCACCTCCAACGAGCCGAGCGGGGCGAGACCGACGAACACGAAGGCGTAGAACCCCATCAGCCGCCCGCGCAGCGCGTCAGGCACGAGCGTCTGGATGGTCGTGTTCGCGAGCGCGTTGTTCACGATCATCGCCCCCCCCGTCAGGGCCAGCAACGCTACGGACAGCAGGTAGACCTTCGACAGCGCGAACGCCACGAGCAGCACCCCAAACGAGCCGCCGGCGGCGATGAGCGTCGGGCCCTTGGGGATCTGGCGCCCGAGCAGCGCGACGCCGAGCGCCCCGACCAGGGCCCCGATGCCGACCGACGTCATCATGACCCCGTACCCTGCAGCCCCGCGATGCAGCACGTCTCGCGCGAACACCGGCATCATGACGAGGTAGGGAAACCCGAAGATGCTGAACAGGCCCATCAGCACGACGACCGTCGAGACCCGCCGGTCGCTGCGGATGAAGGCAACGACCTCGCGCAGCCCGGCCCAGGCTGAGGCGCCACCCGGCCGCCGCTCATAGCGCGGGAGCCGCATCGCGAGCAGGCCCGCGATCACCGCCAGGTAGCTCACCCCGTTCAGGAAGAAGCAGATCCCCACTCCGAGGGCGCCGATCACGGCGCCGGCGACCGCCGGACCGATCACGCGCGCGGCGTTGAACGCCGAGGAGTTGAGGGCGATGGCGCTCATCAGGTCCTCTTTCCCGACCAGCTCTACGATCAACGCCTGGCGTGCCGGCACGTCGAACGCGTTCACGACACCCAGAAGCCCGGCGAGCGCCGCGACGTGCCACGCGGTCACCGTCTTTGTCCACACGAGCGCCGCCAGGCCCAACGCGGGGAGCATCGAGAGCGACTGCGTGAGGACGACGAGGCGGTGCTTGTCCGTGCGGTCGGCGAGGATCCCGCCGTAGATCGTGAGGAGCAGCACCCCGAGCGAGCCCAACGCGGACACGAGGCCGACGTAGAAGGGCGAGTTCGTCAGCTCGAGGACGAGCCACCCTTGCGCAATGTTCTGCATCCAGGTGCCGATGAGGGAGACGCCCTGGCCAAGGAAGAACAGCCGGAAGTTGCGGTGGGCGAGCGCCCCAAAGCGAAACCCGCGCGCGGGGTCATCCATTGCGGGAAAGCTCGCCGCAGTCCGATATTGGGGGTAGGGAGCCGATGAAATACACGACGTACAGCCGCTACCTCCCCGAGCTGGCCGACACGATCAACCTGCAGGCCCTGCTCGACCAGCTCGCCGATTTCTTGCTTCAGTCGGGCTTCGCCGGAGGCGCGTACTCGCACCCCTTCTGGGGCGAGTTCGGTGAAGACGAGGCGGACCGCTCGCTTGACGCGCTGCGCCAGGCCATCCTCCAAGCGCTGATGGAGTCCGGCCAGCTCACGCCGGAAATGCTCAAGGTGTTGCGCGGCGAATCGAGCGGCGACGCCGAGCGCGATGCCGACCTGCAGCGCCAGCTCTCCGAGCTGCTCGACAAGATCGTCCAGAAGCTGATCGAGGAGGGCTACCTCAACGTCACCGAGGCGCCGAAGCTGCCCGCGGGCCAGCAGCCCCTGTTCGGACCCGGCGGCATGGCCAAGGAGGCGGCTCAGCAAGTGCAGTTCAACCTCACCGAGAAGGGCATCGACTTCCTCGGCTACCGCACCCTCAAGCACCTGCTCGGCTCGATCGGCAAGTCCAGCTTCGGCGCGCACGAGACGGAGCACCTCGCGACGGGGATCGAAGCCGAAGCGGTGAGCAAGCCCTACGAGTTCGGCGACACGCTCAACCTCGACGTGAACGCCACGCTGACCCATGCCTTGGAGCGCGAGGGCCTGGGCGTGCCGATCAACCTCGAGTACGACGATCTGATGGTGCACCAGGCCGAGTACCGCTCTTCCTCGGCGACGGTCCTGATGCTCGACTGCTCGCACTCGATGATCCTGTACGGCGAGGATCGCTTCACGCCCGCGAAGAAGGTGGCCCTCGCCCTCACGCACCTCATTCGCACCCAGTTCCCGGGCGACACGCTGCGAGTGGTGCTGTTCCACGACACCGCCGAGGAGATCCCGCTCGCGCAGCTCGCGCGCGCCCAGGTCGGGCCGTACCACACCAACACGGCCGAAGGGCTCAAGCTGTCGCGCCGGATGCTGCTGTCGCAGCGTAAGGACATGCGGCAGATCATCATGATCACGGACGGGAAACCGTCGGCGCTGACCCTCGGCGACGGCCGCATCTACGTCAACTCCATGGGGCTCGACCCCCAGATCCTCCAGGCCACCTATCGCGAGGTGGCGCTGTGCCGTCGCAGCGGGATCATGATCAACACGTTCATGCTCGCCCGCGACCGCAGCCTCGTCGAGTTCGTGAAGAAGGTGAGTGCGATCTGCCGGGGGAAAGCGTATTTCACCAACACGATGACGCTGGGGCAGTTCATCCTGATGGATTTCATGCGGCGCAAGACGCGCCGCGTGTCCTAGACCTCCGACGACCACCACGCTGACGACTCGAGGGCCCGGCGGTGGGCCCGGCGCCTACGCGGCCGGGATCGCCGCCACTGCCGTTGTCTACTTCGGCTCGGCGAAGGTCGGCCTGTTCGCGGCGGTCGCCCAAGAGGTCGTCTCCTCCGTCTGGCCCCCCTCGGGCGTCGCCGTCGCCGTGTTGCTCCTCTACGGCCTGCGCTACTGGCCGGGGATCGCGCTCGGGGCCTTCCTGCTCAACTGGACGGCCGGCGTGCCGTTCGAGGGCGCCGCCGGCATCGCGGTCGGGAACACCCTCGAGGCAGTCACCGCCGCCTGGCTGCTCCATCGGGTCGCCGGCTTCCGGCCGGCGCTCGAACGGCTCCGGGACGTGCTCGTCTTCGTCACCCTCGCGGCGCTCGCGAGCACGACGCTGAGCGCGACGCTCGGGGTCACGAGCCTGTGGGCGAGCGGGGTCGTGGACCGGAGCGCCGTCGGGTCCCTCTGGCTCGTGTGGTGGTCCGGCGACGCCCTCGGGGACTTGCTCGTCGCACCCCTGCTGCTGACTTGGGCGCGCGCGGACTGGCCGCGGGGCCGGTGGCCTGAGGCAGGCGCCCTGGTCCTCGTGCTCGTGCTCTTGACCACGCTGCTGCTCCGCAACCCGCTCACGTACGTGTACGCCGTTTTTCCCGTCGTCGTGTGGGCGGCCGTGCGGTTCGGCCCCCGCGGCGCAGCGACCGCCACCGCGCTCATTGCCTCGCTGACGATCTGGCACACGCTGCGCGGGCTCGGCCCATTCGTCGGGTCGACCCCGACCGGCAACCTCGCCCTGCTACAAACCTTCATCACGCTGTTTTCGGTAACCGGCCTCGTGCTCGCCGCCGTTACGTCGGAGCGGAGCGCAGCCGAACAGGCCGCGCACGAGGGCGAGGAGCGCTTCCGCCTGCTGGTGGACAGCGTGCAGGACTACGCGATCATCCGGCTCGACCCCGCGGGCCGGGTCGTGAGCTGGAGCGTTGGGGCGGAGCGCATCAAGGGGTATCCGGCGCAGGAGATCCTCGGCCGGGAGTTCTCCTGCTTCTACACCCCCGAGGACGCCACTGCGGGGAAGCCAGCGGCGAATCTGCGCGAGGCGGCCGAGCGGGGGCGCTGCGAGATCCAGGGCTGGCGGGTCCGCAAGGACGGCTCCCATTTCTGGGCCGACGCCGTGCTGACGGCGATCCGCGATCGCGACGGCGCCCTCGTCGGCTTCGCCAAGGTCACCCGCGACCTCACGGAGCGCAAGCAGGCCCAGGAATCACTCGCGCGAACGAACGCCGAGCTGGAGGGCTTCAGCTACTCCGTCTCACATGACCTGCGCTCCCCACTGCGCGCGATCGATGGCTATGCCCGGGTGCTGCTGGAAGACTACGCCGCGGCTCTCGACGCCGAGGCGCAGCGGCTCCTGAACGCGGTTCGGGACAACGCGAAGCGGATGGGCCAGCTGATCGACTCCCTGTTGCGGTTTTCCCGCCTCGGCCGACAGGCATTGAAGCTGCAGCCGATCGATATGACAGGCCTGGCCCGCGCCGCGCTCGAAGACCTGCGACAGGTCCCGGGCGACGGCCACCCCGAGGTGAGCCTGCAGGATCTCCCACCGGCGGTCGGGGATAGGACTCTCCTGCAGCAGGTTCTGGCGAACCTCCTCAGCAACGCCTTCAAGTTCAGCCGCACCAGACCGCGCCCCCGCGTGGAAATCGCCGCGCGCCTCGAGGGGACCGAGGCTGTCTACTTCGTCCGAGACAACGGCGTCGGGTTCGACATGGCGTACGCGGAC
>QHVD01000553.1 GCA_003222235.1 Gemmatimonadota bacterium
TCACCGAGGGCGCGCCGCACGTGCGCATCGAGGCCGCGCTGATCGGGGGCGACGTCCCCGCCGCCACGTGATCGAGGCGCTGCTCGACCTCGCCCGCCGGCGCGTCGCGGGCGGGAGGGACGGCGGGGGGGCGGATGCTCTGTGGCGCCGGGCGGAGCGCACCTCTGTCTCGTTCGAGTGGGGCCGGCTCAAGTCGGCCGGCGCGACGGAAGAGACGGGCATCAACCTGCGGGTGCGACACCGGGGCCGGGTTGGCGTCGCGGGGATGACGGGGATCGTGGGGGACGATGTAGGGGCGCAGCATGCTGCGGCTCTACTGGACCGTGCCGTAGCCTCCGCGGAGCTGGGCGAGGAGATCGAGCTCGCCTTCCCGTCCCGGGCTCCACTGCCCCAGGTCCCCACGTTTGTCGACCGGGCCGCCGGCGCGTCGCTCGATCAGTTGATTCAGGTCGGGGAGGGCTGCCAGGTGAACGTGGCGGTCGAGCGCGAGGTGTCGGAGACGAAGGTCGCGAACACGGCCGGGGCCGAGGGTGCGTATCGGGCCACGGCCGTCGGCGTGAGCGCCGATGTGTGGCGCATCGCGGGGGACGACGTGCTGACCGTGGGGGACGAGATCACGGGCGCGGATCTCCCCGCCCAGCGCGAGCTCGATGCCCTGGTCCAGTCGATCACCGCGCGGCTCGATTTCGCCCTCGCGATCGCGGCGCCGCCCGAGGGCGCGCTTCCGGTGGTGTTCACACCGGCGGGTTTGTCGGCCGTGTTGTTGCCCATCACCCAGGGGCTGTCGGGAAAGGCCGTGCTCCAGGGGATCTCGCCCCTTGGGAAGAAGGTGGGCGAGCGGGTGTTCGACGAGCGGTTTGCTCTCACCGACGACCCCCTCGTGCCGGGCCGCGCCGCCTCTCGTCCTCTCGACGACGAATGCGTGCCCTCCGGCGTCACGTGCCTCGTGGAATGTGGCGTCGTGGAACGCTTCATCTATGACCTCGAGACCGCGGCGCGCGCGCGGACTGCGAGCACCGGCCACGGCCAGCGCGGCATTTTCGGGAAGCCGGTGCCGGGGTATACGAACTTGGTGCTAGGATCGCGTCCGCGCGATGTAGGGGCGCAGCCTGCTGCGCCCCTACAGTTGGGGGGCGGTCTCCTCGCTGACCTGCGCGACGGCCTGCTCGTGGACGAGCTGATTGGGGTGGGGCAGGGGAACGTGATCGGCGGGGCGTTCAGTCATCCCGTCGCGCTGGCCTATCGGGTCGAGCGCGGCGAGATCACCGGGCGCGTGAAGGATGCGGCGGTGGCGGGGAATGTGTACGAGCTGCTCCAGCGGATCGCGGGCTTCGGGGACGACGCGCGCTGGTCCGGGACACGGTTCACGCCGTCGCTCTTGCTCGAGGGGGTGAGCGTGGCGCGGCGGTAGGCAGGTGCTAGGTGTTGGGTGTCAGGTGTCAGGGTTCCGCCGGGACGCCCTCAAGACCAGACACCTGACATCGGCACGGTTGAACCATTCGCAGCCTCCTGGCCAGCGAGTCCCCGGTTGGGAGATCGCTTCGCGCAAGACCGATTCGACATGAGGAATGTACGATGGCATTCGAGCGCATCACGGTGAACCCGAATCAGATGGGTGGCGTTCCCTGCATCCGGGGACTCCGCATTCCGGTGGCCAGTGTGGTCAGTATGCTCGCCGAGCTCGCGTCGGACGTTATCGAGGCGGAGCACCTGTCCGTGCTCCTCCTCGACCCCCCTCCAGCGACTGCTCCGCGGGGAGAGACCGGGATCACGATCACGCGGCGGTGACTCTCAACGCACGAGCCGTCCCAAGTCCTCTATAGCAGCGGCCGCGTGACCGGCGCCATCGGGGCGAGGTGCCAACACGACACGCTTGGCATCGTGAGCCACCCGGTTACACCGGGCGGCTCACGGACGAGGTGGCTCGGCAGGCCCGCCGCCGCCCTTCTCGCTCCTTACGCGGCAGCTACTCGGCGCGTAGCGTAGGAGAACCGCTCGAGGGATCCATCCATGAATCGGCTCGGTCTTGTCTTCGCGGCCGTGATCGTTGCCGCGTTGTGTCATCGCCCCGCGTCGGCTCAGAGCCTGACCGTCGATACCACGGGC
>QHVD01000554.1 GCA_003222235.1 Gemmatimonadota bacterium
CTCTGCGGATGGCGTGCGATCCGGGAGGCCACACTCTCCAGCTCTGCGGGAGAGCACTCCCCCACGGCAGTGCTTGTGAGGACGACGTCGCGCAGGCAGCCACGGCGGTAGGGGTGCGTCACCACGCTGTGCACCAGGACATGCCACAGATGATCGGCCGGACCGAGCCTCCAGAGCCCGGGGAATCCTGGAAACGGCTTGGCCCCCGCTTGCAGGTCGGACGTCTGATCCAGGTCCGGTATCTTGAAGTGCACCTCGACCGGCACCGCATTTGGAGCGAGGCGCGCCGGTAAGTGCGCCGGGCTCCCCGCGCTCAACGGGCGATAGCCGCGTTCATCCAGCAGGCGGCCGAGCAGCCCCGCCTGTTCTCCCGCAACGAGGACGTCCAGATCGTCAATGCTCACCGGCTCGGTGCCGCTCAAGGCGGCGACTCCTCCCTTGAGGACGATGGGTTGGAGATGGTGCGCGGTTGCGAGTTGCTGGATCTCGCGCAACTGGCCCCGAACCGAGAGCACACGCTGCAGTTCGGCCGTCGCCCGTGTTTCCAGCACCCGCGCCGGACCGGCGGGCAGGGACGGCGGCGATCCGCGGGCCAGCCGGGAGCGCAGCGGCAAGGCGCACCGCTCCGATCGGAGAACGAGGTCCCACGTCTCCGGCGAATCGCGCGCGACGCAGTCCCTCGGTGCCGCTCGCGTGTCCGCGTCTCTTGCGATCAAGAGATCCAGCGCCCAAGCACGGAGCGAAAGGGCATGCTGGACCGTGACGCGCGAGGGAGGGGGGAATCCTCGCACGACGTCTAGCTCCAGGGTGGGAGACTCGCGGGAAGCTAGCGGCGCTCGGGAAGCGGCGAAAGAGGGCTCCCTTCGTCAACAGGGATTGTGCATGGTTATGCTCGTTCACCGAGGTCTATAGGAATAGTGGAGTTCCCCTGGTCTCTCGAATGCTCCGGTTGCGCCAAGACCCGCGGCGCCGGCGGGCTGCCGAGCGTGTGCGACTGCGGCCAGCCCTATCTCGTGCGCTATCGCGCCATCCCGTCTCCCGAGGTGAAGTCGCTGCTCCGCGGGCGGCCCTGGACCATGTGGCGCTATCGGGAATGGCTGCCGCTTTGCGCCGACGAGAAGCCGGTGACCCTCGGCGAAGGCGGCACGCCTCTGCTCTCCGTCGAGCGCATCGCCGCGAAGCATGGGTTCCGCGATCTCCGCGTGAAAGAGGAGGGGACGAATCCAACCGGCTCCTTCAAGGCGCGGGGACTCGCCGCGGCGGTGACGCGCGCGGTCGGCGCGGGGGCGGGCGCGGCAGCTCGTGGTGCCCACGGCCGGCAATGCCGGTGTCGCCCTGGCTGCCTACGCTGCCCGCGCGGGCGTCGCGGCGCGGGTGTATGCCCCTGCCACTACGCCGCGCGCGATCCTGTCTCAGATCCGGAGCTTCGGCGCGGAGCTTGTCCTCGTGGACGGGCACATCGGTGACTGCGGCACCGCAGCCCGCGCCTACGCCGCCGTTGCCGGGGCGGTCGACGTCTCGACCCTGCGAGAGCCGTATCGCATCGAAGGCAAAAAGACCTTGGGCCTCGAGGTTGCGGAGCAACTCGGCTGGACTCTCCCCGACGCGATCGTGTATCCCACCGGCGGGGGCACCGGGCTCATCGGAATGTGGAAGGTGTTCGGCGAGCTCGCCGCGGCAGGCTGGGTGCGCGGGCCACTGCCGCGCATGTATAGCGTACAGTCCACGGGATGCGCCCCCGTCGTGCAGGCGTTCGCGGCGGGCGCTGAGCGCTGCACGCCGTGGCCTGAGCCGGCGACGATGGCGGCAGGGCTCTGCGTCCCCGGCCCGCTGGGCGACCGCCTCATGCTCCGGGCGCTACGCGAGAGCGGTGGCGGCGCGGTGGCCGTGAGTGATGAGCAGCTCTCCGCGGCTGCGCGTGAGCTGCAGACGGTCGAGGGGATCGATGCCTGTCCCGAGGGCGGGGCGACCCTCGCGGGGCTGCTGGAGCTCGAGGCCCGCGGTGCCATCGAGCCGGACGAGCACGTGGTACTGTTCAACACCGGCGCCGGGTGGCTGTACCGGAGCTAAGCCGTTAATTTTCCGGCGCTTCGGTCGCATGCGCATCGCCATTCTCGACCCCGCAGCCGGCATCTCCGGCGACATGACCCTGGGCGCGCTCCTCTCCCTGGGGGTCCCGCCTGGGTGGCTCGAAGCATTACCCGGGCGGCTCGGCTTCGCGGGAGTCGGCGTGGTGAGCCGCGACGCGATGCGCGGCGGTGTCAACTGCAAGCAAGTGGAGTTCACCATTCCCGAGCATCCTCACGGGCGCCACGTCGGAGAGCTGGTCGGTCTCGTCGAGCGCGCGCCCGTGTCCGACGCCGTGAAGGAGCGAGCTGTGCGCGCCTTCCGGTTGATCGGCGAGGCGGAGGGGCGTGTGCACAGCCTGCCGCCTGAGGACGTGCACCTCCATGAGGTTGGGGCAGTGGACGCGGTGCTCGACATCGTCGGCGCGATGGAGGGCTTCGAGCGGCTCGGCGTCGAGGCCGTCTACAACCTGCCGGTGGCCGTGGGCCATGGCTGGGTGGAGGCGGCGCACGGGAAGTTGCCCGTGCCGGCGCCCGCGACGGCGATCTTGCTCGAGGGGGTGGAGCTCGCGAGCGGCGGGCCGGTCGAGGGGGAGGCGACGACGCCAACGGGCGCCGCGTTGCTGCGGGTGCTCTCGGCGGGGGCGCCCCCGTCCAGGTGGCGGATGGTGGGCAGCGGGTGGGGCGCGGGGCAGCGCAACCCGAAACACTACCCCAACGCCCTGCGCATCATCGTCGCCGAGCAGGCGGCGGAGGCGGCGCGAGTGGTCCTGATCGCCAGCGACCTGGACGACATGAGCCCGGAGTACGTCGAGCCGCTGCGCGAGGCGCTCGTCGCCGCCGGCGCGCTCGACGTGCAGACGTGGCCCATGGCCGGTGCAGATGAAAAAGGGGCGTCAGGGATTCCGGGTGGAGGTCGTGGCGCCGGAGGCGCTGGTTGAGCGGGTGACCGCCGCGCTGTTTCGCCACAGCACGACCGCCGGGGTCCGCCGCTGGGTAGCCGAGCGCGCGACGCTGCCGCGTCGTCAGGTGATCGTGCAGCTCTCCCCGGAGGTCTCCGTGCGGGTGAAGGTGCTGGAGCCGCCCGACCCGGGAGGCGGACGGGAAGGGGGAGGGGGGAGCATCCGGCTCAAGTCTGAGTACGACGACGTGCTCGTGGCGGCGCGGGCTTTGGGGAAGCCGCCGCTGGAGGTGGCGCGCATCGCCGAGCGAGACGCCGAGCAGCTCGTCGCCCAATCCAAGGAGCGGTCATGATTTTCAAGCCGACCGTCGGCGCCGTGGTGGTGTGTGCCGTGGTCTGTGCCGCCGCGCCCACCGCCGCGCAGCAGTGGCAGCAGGCCAAATGCGAACTCAAGCCGGGGCACGTGTCCGTGAACCGGGGGATGCTGTACGTGAAGAGCGCGTCGGAGACGCGCTTCGCGGACAAGCGGCAGAAAGACCTGAACGACGCCGAGGCGGTGCTGACCCAGGCGGTCACGAGCGGCGGCCAGGAGAAGAACGCCGCGGCGTGGTACTACCTGGCGCGCTACTACGCCCTGAAGAGCGATCTCATCGGCACCGACTCGGCGTTCGCGAAGGCGGCCGCGCTGGCGCCGCAATGCAAGGACGACATCGCGGCGTGGCGCCGCATCCTGTGGGTGCCGGTGTTCAACGAGGGGGTCCGGGCATGGCAGGCGGGGCAGACCGATTCGGCGATCGCGAGCTTCCGGCAGGCGAACGCCATCTATGACGGCGACCCGACGGGTTTCGTTTATCTCGGCACGCTCCTTTCGGCCGCGAACCAGCCCGATTCGTCGGCGAAGTACTTCAAGCTCGCCGTGAAAGCCGGCGACGACCCGAAGTTCGCTAAGGCCAAGCGGGATGCCTTGTTCGACGCCGCGCGAGTGTACCACGCGGCGCAGCGCTGGGATGACGCGGTCGCGGGCTACAAGGACTACCTGGCCGTCTATCCCGCCGACGTCCAGGCCATGGCCGGCCTCGCGTCCGTGTATGTGCAGCAAGGCAAGCGGGACGAGGCGGTGGCGCTCTACACCCAGATCATGGATCACGCCGATTCGGCCGAGGCGACGGACCTGTTCAACGCGGCGCAGGCGATCCTGGGCGGGATCCCGCAGGATCCGGACACGGCGCCGGTGGGCGAGAAGTGCCGCGGCGAGACGCGGGCCAAGAGCCGCACCCTCACTGCGCGGCAGATTGCGGTGAAGTGCGAGGCCGTCAGCGTGGACACGTTGCGGCGGTTCCGGAAATCGATCGAGCCACACTACGGCCTGGCGGCGCGGGCCTACGAGTTGGGCTTGACGAAGAATCCGTACTATCGGGACGCGCTCTACAACCTCAGCGGCATTTATTACATTCTGTCCGACACCGCCCACGCGCTGCCGATGGGGCAGCGGCTCACCGCCATCGATCCCCTGAATCGCTCGTCGCTCGCGGCTCTCGTTCGCTCGTGGCAGCTCCGGGGCAACAAGGATTCCGTGCTCTACTATCTCACGGTCGCCGATTCGTTGGCGGTGGAAGTCACCGTGGGCTCCTTCACCCCGGGGGATTCCGGCGCGACGCTGGGCGGGGTGTTCACGAACCACAAGGCCAAGCCCAGCCCGCCGGTCAGCGTCACCTTCGAGTTCCTGAACGCCAAGGGGGACTTGGTCACCTCCCAACAACAGGACGTCGCGGCGATTGACGCCGAGGCCAACCGTCCGTTCGAGCTCAAGGTGCACGG
>QHVD01000555.1:0-397 GCA_003222235.1 Gemmatimonadota bacterium
CGTCTGGAGTCGAAGAAGTAGCCCGTGTCCGCGGCCAGCCCGACCAGGGCGCAGAGGGCGATCAGGGAGAACGCCCCCATCGCCAGGACCTGGCCTCGCGCGCCGGCCCGCCTGTCGGTGCGCGGGTGGGAGGCCGGCGCTTTCACGCTGCGCTGCGGGCCCGTCGCGCCGCGACCCCTTCCGCGAGCGGGTCTCGCTCGGTATGTTCCGTAGGTCATCGTGCGGGTAGCTCGGGTTGCAACGCCCGTGCCCTGTGGACGGCTCGGAACGCCCGACAGCAGCGGCATGCGAGAATCCGGTATGGAATCGGGCTCGTGCAGGCGCGTGGCGCCGGGACCGTCTTCACGCCGTCAGTGGGCCGAGCCGATGGGCGACTGTGCCGAAAATGGCGATTGTG
>QHVD01000555.1:426-2259 GCA_003222235.1 Gemmatimonadota bacterium
CGGCCGGCGGGCCTTCGACCGCCTCGCTGTCGCTCGTGAACAGCAGGACGGCGCGGTTGTAGACGACCATCTCCACGTGGCCTTCGTCGTGCTCGATGCGTAGCTCGGCGTACTGGATCGTGTCGCCCGCCTGGGGGTCGCCTTAAGTGCCGCCAATGTCGAGGAGGCGGTGATCGAGGAGCGCGAGCACGTCCTTGGGTAGGTCGGACGGCTCCGCGATGGTGATCGCGGGAAGGCGCGCCACCTCTCCAAGCCGCTCTATGAACCCGGAGCGGTAGCAGAGCCGCTCGATCCCCGCCATCGGCCGATCCCCCGTGCCTAGCGCTCGACGGACCGGCGGGCGGCGCTCCATGCCTTTGGTTATCCTCTTCGGGGCGTTCCTCGGCGTGGGAACGTTGGAAGTTTATCCAGGCGCTCGCCCGCGAGGCAGCACGTGCCCCTTCGACGGTGATCTCCTCTCGTAGGTGATCTTCCCAGGATCAGGCGCCATCAAGGGGATCGAGACGGCGACGTAGAGCACAATCCCGCGCCACTGCGAGCCCGACGAGATGTCTCGCACCTCCGCACGACCTCTTGGCCCCGTTTTTTCGTGATTGCCATCTCCAGCCTCGTGGCATGTCCTTTGCCTTTGCCTGCCCTATCTGCCCCGTGCGGCAAACACCACGGGGTCCGCCGGCCCAAACGATGAAGGCATGGCAATTGAGGAGGACGCACGCATGGCACGTCGCATGAAGTTCTGGCACCCGTTCCGAGGGGCGCTTCCCGGCCTCCTGGCTGCCCTGGCGGTGGGAGCGTTTCTCTTGGGGATGTTGCGAACGTCGCCTCACTCAGGCGTCCACGTCGGTCACCATGGACGCGAGGCGGCGCTGGGCAACGAGGCCATCGCAGTGTCCGCCCGGCACACGGTCGGCGGGACGCGGGCGCCGCATCCCTTTCCGACCGCCGACTGGCGTGGAGGCACCGCCATGAAACAGCGCCTACTCTACCTTCTCCTCGGAGCCGCCTTGCTCGGTCATCCGCGATGAGAACAACCGGCCCATCGGCTATCTGGTAACGCGAGAAGAGCTTTCGGGCGAGGGCCTCCCCGACGCCATCCTTCCTCTTCGTAGGGAAGCCGGCCTCGGACGGCGCGGAACGGTGTGCCAGAACAACTCGGCTTGCCCACGAGCGGTCTACGGGAAGCTGACGAACAGGTCACTCAAGTCGGTGGCGTTCGCCGCCCCGCCCAACAGCGGGGTCACGCCGAAGATTTCCTCGACCGTCCGCAGCGTCGAACTGTGCGTGTACTGAATGCGGTTGGAGTACCCTCCGCCCTTCGCCACTGGCGACAGCACGATCATCCCGATGGGGCCATCGCCGGTTTTGGCCTCATCCCAGGTGATGAAGAGCACGCCTTTGGCGGCGTAGGGCTGCGAAGCGAGAATCCTCGGTACCTCGGTCGATAACCAAACGTCACCCTGCTTCACCTTATCGTTCAACGGGGCGCAGGAGTCGTGCATGTCGTGACAGACGTTCGGCGTGATGAAATTGTACCGTGCCACCGTGTTGTTGCTGAGGTCTGACGCCAATTCTGAGTAAGGGCGCACATGCGCGATGCAGTACGCATCAGCGGGGTTGTTGGACCCCGTCACGTCATCGAAGAACACGAAGGGATCGTGTTTGACGACATATGAGCCTTGATCGGTTAACGGGCAGGCATTGCTGCTGATGTCCTCTTGATACGCCTTCCACGATACCCCCGCCGCGTTGAGCAACGAGACGAGATGGCGGGTGGTCTTTTGGTGATTGGAGGCGGGTGAGTTGTCGTCGCGAATGCCGAAGTTCGTCCCAGCT
>QHVD01000559.1:0-2349 GCA_003222235.1 Gemmatimonadota bacterium
GGGGTGGATGCCCCATTCGTGCATGCTGCGGTGAGGAGCGCGGAGATGGTCAAGTACGTCGCGAACGCCTTCCACGCGCTCAAAGTGTGCTTTGCCAACGAGATCGGCGACCTGTGCGCGGCGCTCGGTGCCGACACGCACGAGGTCATGCGAATCTTCTTGATGGACCGGAAGCTCAACGTGTCCCAGGCTTATCTCCGCCCGGGCTTCGCGTTCGGTGGCTCGTGCCTCCCGAAGGACCTCCGGGCGTTGCTGTATGCCGCTCGCACGGCTGATGTGTCGCCGCAGGTGCTCTCCGCGATCCTGCCCTCCAACGAGGCGCAGATTCGTCGAGGGGTAGACAGGGTGCTCGAGACTCGAAAGCGCCGGGTGGGAGTCATCGGCCTGTCCTTCAAGCCGGGGACCGACGATCTCCGGGAGAGTCCGATGGTCACGCTGGTCGAGGCACTCATCGGCAAGGGATGCGACGTGCGAATCCTCGACCCGAGCGTCTCGCTCGCGCGACTGGTCGGCGCCAATCGTCGCTACATCGAAGAGGAGATCCCCCACATCGCGTCGTTGATGTGCGAGGACATCCAGCAACTCCTCGACCACGCGGAAGTCCTGGTGATCGGAAGCGCCAGCCGTGAGGCGGCGCATGCGCTGGCGGCGATCGGCCCCGAGCACATCGTCGTCGACCTGACTCGGGGCGCCTTGCGACCGGCCTCGACGCCCTGAGGACCGCGCGTCTTCATCCTTCAGGCCCGCGCAATCGCGGGTTCTCAGGCCGGCGCGGCGAAAAATGGGCGACCACCTCGCGTTCGGGATTTCTCGGATGATGCAACCCAGTAAGGCGCGTGACGAAAGGCTCCCCTTCATTCTGTTCGGGATCGTCAGCCTCGGGCTCGCGCTGGGCAACGCCGAGGTGGCGGCGCAGGCCATCACCGTCGCCCCGCAGAATCCCACCATCTCCGTCGGCCAGCCTCAACAGTTCACGGCGACTGGAGTCGGTGGTGCCACCGCCGTCCACGTCGGCGCCTTCCACAGTTGCGCCCTGCTTCAAGACGGCACGGTGCGCTGCTGGGGGGCGAACGAGTCAGGCCAGCTCGGCGACGGGACCGTGACCAATGCCTCGACGCCGGTGACGGTTGCCGGAATCTCCGGCGCTGTTGCGATCTCAGGTGGCGGCTTCCATACCTGCGCGCGCTTTCCCGACAGCACGCTCCAATGCTGGGGGCGCAACAACGCCGGCCAGCTCGGTCCGGCCGTCACTGGGGAGCGATCCCTCACTCCGATGCCGGTCACTGGAGTCACCGCCACCGCCGTCAGTGCCGGCGGCTTTCACACCTGCGCACTCCCCGGCGATGGCACCGTCCTCTGCTGGGGGCAGAATGACCTCGGTCAGCTCGGCAACGGGACCGTGTCCCCCACCGTTAACGCCCCCAACCCCACCCCGGTAAGCGTGAGCGGCATCACCACCGCCGTGGCCGTCGCAGCCGGCGGCTGGCATACCTGCGCGCTCCTCCAGGACGGCAGTGTTCGCTGCTGGGGAGACAACACCTGGGGCGAGCTCGGCAACAGCGCTGCCATTAATCCCAATTCCCCCGGGGACCAACAGCCCGTCACGCCCATACCAACGCCGGTGACGGTCAGTAGCATCACCACCGCCGTCGCCATCCAAGCCGGCATCTACCACATGTGCGCCACCCTCCGGGACGGCACGCTGCGGTGCTGGGGACGGGGCGAGGAAGGCCGGCTGGGGAACGGAAGCACCGCCAATTCCTCGACCCCGGTGGCGGTCAGCGGCATCACCCCCGCCGTAGTCGCACCCGGTGCCGAGCACACGTGCGCGATCCTTCAGGACCGGACGAAGCGCTGCTGGGGCGACAACAACTTCGGCCAGCTCGGCAATGGGTCCCCGGACGGCGTCGTTTCGACCATCCCGTCAGCGCCCGTCACCGGCATCACCGCCGCCACTGCCGCATCGTCGGGCGCCGAGCACACCTGCGCCCTCCTTCAGGACGGCTCCCTGCAGTGTTGGGGAGCGGGGAACTTCGGCCGGCTCGGCAATGGGACAATCACCGATGCATTCACTCCCGTGGCAGTCACCGGTTTCGGGGGCGTGACGTGGACGAGCAGCGACACGAATGTAGCCACGATCGACGCGAACGGCCTGGCCACGGGCCGTAACCCCGGATCTGCGACGATCATCGCGACTTCTGGCGACCGCAGCGGCAGCACAACGCTCACGGTCGTGAGCCGCCCCACCCTCTCGCTGGTCCGCGAGGGCACTGGCAGCGGCACGGTCACTTCCAGTCCCCCGGGGATCGACTGCGGGGCTACCTGCTCGGCTTCCTATAATCAGAACAC
>QHVD01000559.1:2355-4346 GCA_003222235.1 Gemmatimonadota bacterium
GCCTGGCCACGGGCCGTAACCCCGGATCTGCGACGATCATCGCGACTTCTGGCGACCGCAGCGGCAGCACAACGCTCACGGTCGTGAGCCGCCCCACCCTCTCGCTGGTCCGCGAGGGCACTGGCAGCGGCACGGTCACTTCCAGTCCCCCGGGGATCGACTGCGGGGCTACCTGCTCGGCTTCCTATAATCAGAACACCCCGATGACTCTCACCGCGGCGCCGGCAACTGGCTCCACCTTCGAGGGTTGGAGCGGCGGCGACTGCTCGGGCACTGGCCTCTGCACCCTCACTCTCACAGCGAACACCGCCGTGTTCGCTCGCTTCGGCGTCACGTCGGGCAGTACGCAATTCACTCTCTCGGTGACTCGCGCGGGCACTGGCAGCGGCACGGTCACTTCCAGCCCCCCGGGGATCGACTGCGGGGCTACCTGCTCGGCTTCCTATAATCAGAACACTCCGGTGACTCTCACCGCGGCGCCGGCCACCGGCTCCATCTTCGAGAGTTGGAACAGCGGCGACTGCTCCGGGGTCGGCCCGTGCCCTGTGACCCTGGTGGGAGATACGACGGTGGTCGCCCGCTTTACGGTCCCCAGCACCACGCGGGTGGACTTCGATAACCCCGCGCCTCCGGGAACAACCATGAATGGAGTTTTCCAGGGGATCGACTTCGGCACGGGACAATGGGCAGGGTCAGGACCCTACAGCGTCAACTCCACCAACCACATCTACTTCGCCGACTCGACCGGCACGTCGCGGACCTTTCGGTTCTCGCCGGCGCCCCGAGTGCTCGACAGCATCCGCGTGTACAGCGTGACGCCGGGGACCTTGACGCTCTCCGATGACACAGGCCAAACGCTCACCCGAGAGGTGACGACTGGCTCGCTGCAGCTCGTCACCACTGGGTGGGCTCAGCCGACAACCATGGTCACCTTGAGCTTCACCAACGGGTGGGATCTCGGGGTTGACGACATCACCTACAGGACCGCTCCCTAGCGCCAGCGACGAGGATTCGCCGTCACCGCCGCGGTCGTCCATTCGACACCGTCACGGTCACCGGGACGCTCGAGCCCACGTTGCTGGCGACATCGAAGGCCTGGGCGGTGAGGGTATGGGCTCCATTAGTCGCCGTCGTTGTGTCCCAGACGATCGAGTACGGTGGCGCGGTCACCAGCCCGCCGAGGGCGACGCCGTCCAGCCTGAACTGGACGGTCATGACTCCCACGTTGTCCGAGGCTGTGGCTGACACCATCACGGCGGAGCCAGACACCGTCGCCCCATCGCCAGGGGCCGTCAGGACGATCGTCGGGGCCGAGGTGTCGGACCCCGCGGGCGGAACTCCAGAAATTGCGCCCGCCGTCGACGCGTCGAGCGCAGTGATATTCGCGCCGACGTCGCTGCCGTCCGTCGCCGCGTTGTGATACGGGCTCGACGAGTCGAGGCGATAATCGCCGGCTCCGCGGTTCACGAAGCCCACGTCGTCGAGCGAGAGTGGGAAAAAGTTGTCGGCCGGATAAATCGATGCGTTGCCTCCTGCCATGACGTTGCGTCTAAACTCGGCCAGCGGGAAATAGGTGTTCAGAGTGTCGATCCCTTCCGCCGTGCCAGTCCCGATGACACCGCCGAAGCCGCCGACGTTGCCTCTCGGCGTGATGTTGTTCCGGTAGACGAAGCCGGTATGGGCGGCGCCCTCCGCGAAGATCACGTCCTCCTGCTGGACCGCCGTGGTGTGATCGATGGCCACGTCCGTCGTTCCGACCCTGTAGTCGAGCACCTGGAAGAGTCGGCCGGACCCGCCCCAGGTCGTCCCGTTCACATCGTCGAACAGGTTGTCCTGGATCAGCACGCGCTTCATGCTCTGACTGCGGTGGACGTCGTCGGTCCCCAGGATGTTGAGCCCCGACGCGGCGTGCCGCACGATGTTCTTCCGGAAGGTCACATCTTCGATCGTCGACCACGGTGCCCGGCCATCCTGGTTGCGAACGGTGAACT
>QHVD01000560.1:0-1666 GCA_003222235.1 Gemmatimonadota bacterium
TCATCAAACCACCGTGGGCGTCGTCAGCCTCGGTTGGGGGGGAATGAACCCCATCTCGATGCAGGATACAGTTTACACGGATGGAACTACTTTTGCAAGCGAAAAGCGCCATGCGCGAAGACGAGGGGAGGAATTGTCGCCCACGAGCGGACCCTCGCGGTTGCCCGTGGGAATCTCAAGAGGTTAAAGTGTCCCTCTCCGAAGCGCCCGTCGAGCCCGAGACCGTTTAGTTTATTCCCCTGACCGCCGTTAAGAAGTCTCAGGGCGAAAGGAAGGATTGCGTGATCACGTCCATCACCTGCCTGAGCTACGCAACCATGTTGGGGCGGGCGAGGGACCACGGCATCCCCGCCAACGCCGTCGTCGTGAGTATCGTGGACCCTGAGGAGGAGCCGATCTTCGCGGCCGACACCGACCGGATCATCACGCTCCGGTTCCACGACCTTGATCCGCAGTGGCCTGTAGACCCGGAACGGGACCCACGCCCGAGCTACGTCTTCATGAACGCGGAGCAGGCCCGACAGATCGTGGACCACGTGCTCAAATTCCACCAGCACCCTGAGCCGTGGGAGTTACTCGTTAACTGTATGCAGGGCATCTCTCGCAGTGGCGCGGTCGGTACCTTCGTACAGCGTGTAGCCGGCATTCCTGCTGAGCAGTTCCTCACCCAGAACACGGGGCTCCACCCGAACGGCTACGTCTTGAAGCTGCTCGCGCGGGAGTGGACGCGGCGGCGCGGGCGGGGCTGGAGCCGGCGCATGTCGCGAGCGTGATGCAGAGGTGGCGGGGGGGATCACATCGACAGGCAGAGGTCTGTACCGGAGGGTCCGAACTGGCGCGACGCGCTGAGCCTCGATTTCTGGAGCGCTCGTGTGATACGGCGCACCCGGATGGACGCGCCGCTGGAGAGGCGGCTCGCGGCGGAACAAGAAGGCCACGGCGTGCCATCTTAACATGGCGGCGATAGGGTCGAGGTAGAAGATGGGCCGACCGTTTCCGCCTGAATCAAGTCCGTCGCGGGTCGGCTTCGTCGCTGACGTTGCATCGGCAGCGAAGGCGCTCCTCAGCCAACCCTCGGTGCCACTCGTATCGCTCGCGGTGTGGCTCCTCCCTAGCGTCATCATCGCCTCGACCGTTCCGGGTCACCGTTCCGTTGGTCCTGTGCTGGCTATCATGCTCGCGACGACGGTCTTCCAACTCGGCTGGTATGGCGCCGAGCGGGTCTTCTTCCAACGCCGCTTCCATGGCGAGCCGGTCGCTGTGCGCCACCTTCTTGGGCTGGTCGGCCCGTTCATCGGTCGGTTCTTCGCGGTCGGTCTTCCATTCGGGATCGTCTTGAGCGGGTTCTTCTTTGCTGCCTTCAGTGTGCATCGACCCGGCGGTGGCCCGATGCCAGGCTGGTTCCACGTTGGTGCCGCGCTGCTTTTGCTAGGCATGGACTTCGCGCTGACCTTCGTCACGCCGGCACTGGCCTACACGACCCGCTCGGCCTCGCGTGCGATGGGGATCGGCTTCGCGATGATTCGCCAAACCTGGCCCCGCTCTGCCCTCTACGTGCTCTGCCCGCCCTTGGCGCTGAACCTTCTCCATTTGATCCACCCAGTCAGCAACTCTGCCGTGCAATGGGCGATTAATCCTCTCCTTCTCTTCGTTTCGCTGCTCGCCA
>QHVD01000560.1:1801-2243 GCA_003222235.1 Gemmatimonadota bacterium
AATCCTCGGCTGGACCCTCATCATCGGCGGGATATTGCGCGCGCTGTTCGGCGGCTTTGAAATTCTCATCTACGGCATTCTGCCGTTGCGGTCCTCAAACGCCCCCCTTGATGCCGAGGTGCGGGCGTCCATCGTCAACAGCTTGGTCGGGTTGGGGCTGGGGGCCGGGATGGCACTGGTCGTGCTGGCGAGCGGGATCGCTTTGGTCAAGCGCCGGTCCTGGGGGCGTCCCTGGATCGTGTGCGTGTCGGTAGCCACGCTGTGGGAATTCGCCTGGACCGTACTCGGGACGGGGAACGCCGCTTCACGCCTTTGGGAGATGTTCCGGTTCACCCCAGGCATCATCGGAGGGGTCCGGCTCCTGCTCGTCATTGGCACCCCCGTTGTGGCCGTGCTCGCTCTGCTCCTGCTCGCAGCGCGAGGGCGAAGGTGGCTCCCTCCG
>QHVD01000558.1:0-428 GCA_003222235.1 Gemmatimonadota bacterium
CGTTCGCGGAGCTTCGCCATCTGCGGCTGAATCTTCTGCATTTCCCGCATGTTACGGAATGTCGTGCGGGTCAGCGGGATAGTTGCGACCTTGACCAGTGTGGTGAGGACGATGATCGCCACGCCATAGTTCCGGGTCACCCGGTCGAGCGCGCGGAGTGCGTGCAATAGCGGAATGGCGACGAACCAGAACAGGCCGAAGTCGAGTGCCCGGTCGAGGTGCTGACCGGCGCGGGCAAGCACCTCCCGATCCTTCGGTCCAGCGTAGATCGCAAACTGCGCTGCGCCGTCGACCAACGGCGTGTCGAGGCGAGCGAACGGGACGTCTTCCACAGCCGTAGCCACCGCAGGAGCCGGACCGTCCAGCGGGATAGCAGCGCTCAGGAAATACTGAGCCGCGAAGCCAACCCAGACAGACGGCTCAAGCTG
>QHVD01000558.1:629-2592 GCA_003222235.1 Gemmatimonadota bacterium
CCGCTCGGTGAGTCGGTCTGAAAGACGATTTCACCCTGCTCGCCGGCCGCCAACTGCAGCGCCGAAAGGTCCGCGTGGTAGACGAGGCGGGCATCGCTTGCTTCCCCCCCAAGTTGAAGCGTGAGTGGCAGGATCGGACCGGGCGCAACGAGCTCGAGCGGCTCACTGTCGGGATCAACCGTCCGTCGGTAGGACTTCAATTCGAGGTTGTTCAGCCGCGCACCGAGAGGGGTGATGGCGGCCCTGATCACCCCGGTCTCGACGGGTATCAGGTCGGCCCCGTCCGCCGGCGCCGCCAGCGCCGTGGTCGAGGGGGGTCTATCGGGCGTGGATGCCGGGGCCGGCGCTCGCTCGGCCGTACTGACGGCGGGTGTCTCCGTCGGCGCTCCGCGATAGCGGCGAACTATCAGCTCTTGATAGAGGAAAAGGATAAGGACGGAGAGCCCAAAAGCCAGGAGGAGTCGGCGCTGCTCCATGCCTCACACCTCGGGTCCAGGAACGGGGTCGTATCCCCCAGGTGTCCAGGGATGGCAGCGTGCCAAACGTCCAATCGCCAGCCGGAGCCCCCGCGCTGCACCATGACGTTCCAGCGCTTCGACCCCGAAGGCCGAGCAACTCGGAACGAATCGGCAGGAAGGAGGCAACCCTGGCGCCACTACCAGCCGGTACGCCCGCAGCAACGCGATGAGCGCCACGGCAACGACGTCCGGCCGACGGCTCTCAGCGCGCGGGCGTGAGCTCCAGGGCGCGCGCGAACTCGGTGGCCGCATGGGCATAGGTGAGTTTGTCCGCGCCCGGCCTTGCGATGATGATCACGTCGCTCGGCGGAGAGAGCGCCAAGCGGTGGCGTCGAAAGACCTCGCGCATGAGGCGCTTGATACGGTTCCGGACAGGCGAATTGCCGACCCGGCTACTGACCGTGATGCCCAGTCGCGAGAGATCGCCCGCTGCGGGGCGACGGATCACCACGAAGTGAGCCGTGTGGCGCCTCCTGCCCTCGCGCTGGATGCTCAAGAACTCCATCCGCCGACGCAGCCGCGCCGCCTTGGGGAAGCTCTCCCGTCGCACGGGCTCAACCGGGCTGCTTTCGCGGAATCGTGACCGTGAGGCGCTTGCGCCCCTTGGCGCGCCGACGTCGTAGGACCTGGCGCCCGCCAGCGGTCGCCATGCGGGCGCGGAAGCCATGCGTGCGCTTCCGCCGACGGTTGCTCGGCTGATAGGTCCGCTTCATCGCGCGTCAATTGCAGAAACAGTCATACGAACACACCGCTTGCGGAATGTCAATTTGGTGACACTAGGCGCGCCCTGGGGCAAACACCTCGCCGGTAGCGACGAAGACCGGCTCCCCGCCGTCGGCTAGGATCCTTCGGCGGGAACGGCCGCTCGCTTGCCTGGATAGTCCCGCGCGACGTGCTCGTCGCACCGGCCGCGCGCAGTGGCTCGCTTCCGGCAGCCGGCGACACGACACGTCTTGAAGCGGGCTTTGGGAAGCTTCCCCCGTTTCCAGGCGGCTTAGTGCCTTGAGCAATAGCCCTTCCCGCCTGTCGCTGGCTGCGCGCACCCCTCGAATTTGCAATTTACCGACGGCTTCGACATGGCGCCCTCTCGGTTCAGTCGGCCTCTCGCTTGAGACCGCGCGTCATGAGGTCGATCACGACCTGGCGCGGTGCCTTGTTCTCGTAGAGCAGCTTGTACATCTCTTCAGTGATCGGCATCTCGACGGCAACGCTCCGCGCGAGGTCGCGCACGGAACGGGTGTTGTGCACACCCTCGGCAACTTCCTTCATGCTGGCGGCGATGTCCGGGAGCCGCTCACCGCAGCCGAGGCGGAGCCCGACGCTGCGGTTGCGGGAAAGATCCCCTGTACACGTGAGGATCAGATCCCCGAGGCCGGAGAGACCAGAGAGCGTCTGAGGTTCGCCGCCGAGTCGAGTCGCCAGGCGCGCAATCTCGGCCACTCCCC
>QHVD01000007.1:0-10765 GCA_003222235.1 Gemmatimonadota bacterium
GATCACGGCGCGCAACGTGGACGCGGGGACACTGGTCGGAACGGCGGGCGGCGTGAGCGGCACGCTGACCGCAGCTACCGGGAGCGCGCCAGGGAGCCTGTTCACGCTGGTGCAGACGGACACGCTGAGCGTGTATGTGACCGTGCCTGAAGACAACGCCGCGGCCGTGGCGATCGGGAAGCCTGCCGTGGTCACCGTGCCCGCGCTCCCCGGCGACACGCTGCGCGGGCGCGTGGCGCGCACCGCCGGCGCGCTCGATGCCACCGCCCGGACACTACTCACGGAGGTGCGGGTGGCAAATCCAACGGGTGTGTTCCTGCCCGGGATGTATGCCCAGGTCCAGCTCGCACTCGGCGCGGGCACGGCGCCGCTGCGCGTGCCCGCGACGGCCCTGGTCATCCGCGACGGCCCGCCGCAGGTCGTGACCGTGGCTCCCGATTCGACGGTGCGCTACCAAACCGTGACTATCGGCCGCGATCTCGGGAGCTGGGTGGAGGTCACGGGTGGGCTCGTGGACGGCAGCGTGGTCGTCGTCAATCCTGCCGACGATTTGCGCGACGGGGCCCGCGTGCACATAGGGGCGGCGAACAGCGCCCGCGCTCCTTGAACGAGCTATGGCGTCGGGGCCAGGTCGATTCTGCCGAGCCGCTGAACCCCGCTCAGCGCGAGCCAGAGCCGCGCGCGCGTCGAATCCACGGCCATGTTGCGCACCACCGACCCGCGGGTGGGGATAGCGACCGTCTGCATGCGCTCCGTCGTGGGATCGAGGGCCACGATCTCGTCCTTTCCCGACTCGTCATACCAGATGCGCCCGTCCGTGCCTACGGCGATGCCGTACGGCGCGCTGCTCGGGCCGCCCGGGCTCGCGAACTCGCGCACTCCCCCCGTCGCGGGATCGAGCCGGCCTAGCTTGCCACGGGCATAGTCCGTGTACCACACGATTCCCCTGGCGTCCACGACTAGGCGGCGCGGGCGGGCGCTCGGGTCGGGAAGCGGGAACTCGTGCAGCGCGCCGTCCGCCGGATGGATGCGGCCGATCTCGTTCGTGCCGAAGAGCGCGACCCAGATCGCGCCGTCAGGACCGGCGACGAGCCCGTAGGGCCGCGCGTGCGGCCTCGGCACCGGGAAGAGCTTCACGTCGCCCGTGGCCGGGTCGAGCGAGCCGTAGAGGTTCGCCCCCTGGGCCGTAAACCAGATCTTCCCATCGTGATAGAGCGGCGTGTGAGGGTCGCGCGCTTCGGAGGGCAGCACATACTCCTTGATCGCACCGCTCGCGGGGTCGAGGCGGCCGATCCGGCCCTGGAAGTTCGCCGTATACCACACCGCGCCGTCCGGCGCGACGGTGATCCCGTGCGGCCCCGATGCGGGGGTCGGCGTCGGATAGTCCGTCACTTTTCCGCTCGCCGGGTCGAGCCGGCCGATGTAGCTGTTCGCCTGGTCCGTGTACCACACGATCCCGTCGCGGCCGACCGCGGGGTCGTGCGGGAACGCCCGGGAGCGGGGAAGTGCGTACTCGACGATGGTGCGTGTCTGCACCGAAAGGACCAGCCCGGCCCCGCACCAGCCGAGCGCGCGCCAGTAGGTGTGCGTCATGACCGTTTTCTCCTAGCCGTATGTTCTATATCGTACTCCGCTGCGGTATCTATGCAACCTGCCGTCTCGACACGGCTGGATTCAAGAGCAGGATCAAGTGCGGGTCCAGGCGGTCTGGCCCGGCGGCGGATTTCGCTGTATTAACAACAGCTCGACGATGGCCTACCGCCTGCTCGCCGACGCGCTCGTGCTGCTACACGCGACGTTCGTCGGGTTCGTCGTGCTCGGCGGGTTCCTCGCCTGGCGCTGGCGCTCGGTCGCGTGGGCGCACGTCCCATGCGCCGTGTGGGGTGTGCTCATCGAATACAAAGGCTGGCTCTGCCCCCTCACGCCCGTCGACGCCCGTCGAAAACGACCTGCGGAGGCGGGCGGGGCTCGAAGGGTATCCGGGCGGCTTCATCGAGCATTACGTCATTCCCACGCTCTACCCCGCGGGGCTCACGCCGCCGCGCCAGCTCGTCCTGGGTTCGTTCGCCCTGGCGGTGAACCTGGTCGCGTACGGACTGCTCGTTCGCCGCCGGCTTCGGGGGGGTTAAAAGGCATGCCGACACGCCGCCGTTTTCTCGGGTCCATGCTCGCAGCCGGGGCCGGGATCCCCGCGCTCAAGAACGACGGACTCGACCGCATCCTGGGCCTGGCGCGGCAGGCCGGCGGCCGAACACCCGCCGACATCGGGACAGACGAGGACTTCTGGCTCGAGGTCCAGCAGGCCTTCACGCTCGACCGGACGCTCATCAACCTGAACAACGGGGGTGTGAGCCCGAGCCCGCGCGTCGTGCAGGATGCGATGCGGCGCTACCTCGAGTACTCCAACACCGCTCCCGCCTACACGATGTGGCAGATCCTCGAGCCCGAGATCGAGGGGGTGCGCCAGCGGCTCGCGGCGAGCTTCGGGTGCGACCCCGAAGAGATGGGGATCACGCGTAACGCGAGCGAGTCACTGGAAATCGTGCAGCTCGGGATCCGGCTCGAGCGAGGCGACGAAGTGCTCACGACGAACCAGGACTACCCGCGGATGCTCACCACCTGGCGTCAGCGGGAGCGGCGCGAGGGGATCGTGGTCAAGGAGATCAGCTTCCCCGTACCCCCGCCCTCCCAGGACGACCTCGCCGACCGCATCGAGCGCGCCATCACGCCGCGGACCAAGGTTATCCACGTCTGTCACATCACGAACCTCACCGGCCAGATCTTCCCGATCCGCAAGATCGTGCAGCTCGCGCGCGCCCGCGGGATCGAGGTGATCGTGGACGGGGCGCACGCCTACGCCCACTTCCCGTTTACCCGCGACCAGCTCGCCTGCGATTATTACGGCACGAGCCTCCACAAGTGGCTGCTCGCGCCGCATGGCACCGGGTTCCTGTATGTCCGGAAGGCGAAGATCGAAACGATCTGGCCCCTCATGGCGGCGCCGCCGGACATGAACGGCAACATCCGCAAGTTCGAGGAGATCGGGACCCACCCGGCCGCGAATCACAACGCGATCGCGGAAGCCCTGACGTTCCACGAGGGGATCGGCGCCGAGCGCAAGGCGGCGCGGCTGCGGCTCCTGTTCCAGCGCTGGGCGAAGCGGCTCGAGAGGCTCCCCAGGGTCAAGATCCTCACCCCTTACGACCCGGCGCAGTCGTGCGGGCTCGCGAGCGTCGCGGTCGAGGGGATGGACCCGAACAAGCTCGTCGCCTACCTGTGGGACAAGCACCGCATCATCGTCACGCCGATCGTGCACAAGGAGTTCAGCTGCGTGCGCGTGACGCCGAATGTCTACACGACGGTCGCGGAGATCGACCGGTTTGGGGACGTCATGGAGGATGTGATAAGGAAGGGGCTGCCGGCCTGATCAATGCGGAATGCGGAATTCGGAATGCGGAATTTCGGGATGAGCGTCGTGCCGCGAACGACCTCCCACTCCGCAACTATCCGGAGCGGCCCCCCACTCCCTCCGCGAATCAGCATCGGCAGCGCGATCACGAAGGCCCCGGTCGCCGGCAGCGCCGAGAGGTGCGCCACGTTCTCGAACGCCGGGACATCCGCAGCGAGCAGCGTCTGGTGTGTGTCGAAGGTGCTGGACTGCCCGTAGTCAATGCTGGGCGTATCGATTCCGACCGCATGCACCCCGCGCCGGACCAGCCAGCGCGCCGCATCCGGGCGGATCCCCGGAAAATGCAGCTCCGGCACCGCCGCCGGACCGGTTTTCGTGGTGCCGAGGTAGCGGGCACGGTCGGGCCAGCGGCTCCCCCAACCGGTCCGGAACAGCACGATGGCGCGTTCGGGAATGCGGGCGTGCGCCCGCTCCCAGGCCTCGAGATCGGCCCGCACGATGCGGTAGTCCCGATCCGCTTGCGCCTGTCTGGTGACGTCGATCACGAACGCGGGGCCCACGAGCTGCGCCAGTGGCAGCTGGTCAGTCGTGTGCTTGCCTTCGGCGAAGTGCACGGGGGAGTCGAGGTGGGTGCCGCCGTGCTCCGCCGCGGCGAAGTTGTTCGCTGCGTAGTAATAGCCCGCCGGGGTGCGCTGCGCCGAAACCACCTCGAGCCGGAACGGTTTGGCGGTAGGCCAGTAGATGGTTGTCGAGTCGAAGGCGTAGGTCAGGTCGACCCAGGTGGCGCGGGTGAGGAGCTCCGTCAGAGTAGGACGGGCACAGGCGGAGAGGCCCGCGATCCACGCAGCGAGAACGAGGCTGCGATTCATGAGTTCGGCTCCCGTAGAATCCCCGCTCTGAAGGGCGCGCTCGGCGCATGTGCGTCGTTGAAGGACTCACCCCCGGCCGAGCCCGGGCTCTCAACCCGGGACTCCATAATGCAGCCGCCGTCCGAATTGGCAACTCGCCCCCCGGACGCTAGAATGCTCGCATGAACCGCCTCCTTCTTACCGCTCTGCTGTCGCTCGCCGCGTGCGGCGGCCAAGCCCAGAAGTCGTCCGCCGCGGGAGACTCCCTCAGCGAACGCCAGCGCGACAGCATGCTCGCCAAGTCCCGCATCCCCGGGGCGAGCGGCGTCGGCAAGGCGATGCGCGTAGCGGACTCGACCAGCGCGGGCATCCGAGCGGCGGACAGCGTATCGCCTTGAGACCTCACCCCCGGAGCGGAGCGGTCGTCACGGGGTGAGGACCCTCCCGATCGCGCTGTTCCTGCTCGCCGCCTGCGGGCCCTCCGATCCCTGCCGCTCCTCCGCGATGCACCTCCGCCGCCGGTACGCCGAGCGCTACATCGGTCATTGGGTGGTGGCGCACGGCGACACGCTCACGCTCCCGCAGATGGGCGACCGGTTCAAGCTCGCCGAGATCGTGCTCGACACCGGGCGTCTCGTCGTCCGCCGGACCTGCCATTTCCGGGGTACGCTCGTCTTCCAGGTGCCCCCCGAGACGCTCGCGGTCACGTGGTCCGGCCAGCCGGAGCAGGCGCTGATCTTCGGCTGGCCGGCTGAGCTCGGGCCGTTCGCCGGGATCGGGGCGACGCGGGTCGGCGATTCGCTCGCCGGCGCCATTCTGTTCGACGAGCGGCTCGGCGTGCGCGTCCCTCCCGGCGTCACGGCGCGGTTCGTCGCCGGACGCGCGCGCTGAGTATCTTTAGGGGCGTGTGAACAATTGATCGGCGCTCCGTGTGCGCGGCTGAAGCCGCGGCTCGGCCCCTGCCCGCTGAAGCGGGCGCCGATTAGCACCGGCCGGTTCACCGCGGCTGAAGCCGCGGCTCGGCCGAATCGCGAGTTCACTCGCGCACGACGCGGGTGCCGGCACCAGGTCCATATCAGGAGCGCTGATACATGCCCTACACCCCCGCCGAGCGCGCGGCGCTGATCGAGCGCTACGCGCACGGGCCGACACTGCTCAAGCGCGCGCTCGCCAAGGTACCGCCCGAGGCGCTCCAGTGGAAACCCGCGGCGGGTCGGTGGTCGGCGCACGAGATCATCGTGCACTGCGCGGACAGCGAGACCAACGCGCACATGCGGCTGCGATACCTGCTCGCCGAGCCGGAGCCCCTCATCGTGGGATACGACCAGGACGGCTGGGCCCTCGCGTTCGACTACCATGCGCATCCGATCGACCTCGCCCTCGCGACGGTCGAGGCGGTGCGGGCGAACACGGTCCCGCTGCTCAAACGGATGACGGACAAGGACTGGCAGCGGGTCGGCAAACACACCGAATCGGGCCGCTACGCGGCCGAAGACTGGCTCGCGATCTACGGTGAGCACCTCGAGAAGCATGCCCGCCAGGTCGAGCGCAACCTGGCCGAGTGGAAGGCCCGATGAGAGGGTTCTTCTACCGCCTCGTCATCACCGCGCTCGGCCTTTGGGCCGCGACGACGATCGTCCCGGGAGTGAAGATCGATACCGCGGCCCACCTCATCATCGCTGCGCTGCTGCTCGGGTTGGTGAACGCCGTGATCCGGCCGTTCATCCTCATCTTTACGCTGCCCCTGACCGTGCTCACCCTCGGGCTATTCATCTTGGTCGTGAACGGCATCTCGCTCGAGATCGTGGCATGGCTCGTACCCGGGTTCAAGCTGGCCGGCCTCGGCTCGGCGATCCTTGGCTCGATCGTGGTCGGGCTCATCGGCTGGTTCGCGTCGGCGTTCGTCGGCGGCTCGGGCCGGATCGAGCGCTACCGGCACATCGAAGTGACGGGACGCCGTATCGACTGATGGACCGGGTCTGCGGCGCGGTCCTCACCCCCTGGTCCCCTCTCCGCGATGCGGAGAGGGAGAACGAGGAGCGGGCTGGCTGACGCTCGCGGGGGCGATGTGGCGGGGCTGACCCCCCGAGACACGCGAGCGCTCCTCCTCGCGGGCGCGCTCTACGCCGCGATCGTCATCCCCATCGGCATCCACAAGGGCGGCGACTTCACCCAGGAGCTCACCCAGAGCGAGCGGCTGCTGCGCGGCCTGCCGCTCTATGTCGCAAACCCCGAAAAGGGCGTCTGGTGGCCGCCGTTCACGGCGCTCGGGCTCGTACCGTTCGCGCTGGTCGCGCGCTGGAGCCTCGCGGCGGCGAAGACCGGCTGGGCCCTGCTGAACGTGTTCTGCCTCGGCTGGACGCTCGCCCGCGCGCGCGCCTGGACCGCGGCCTGGGCGCCGATCGCGGTCACGGTGGCGGCGGTGGCGAAGCCGTTGCAGAGCAACTTCGAGCACTTGAACCTCACCCCGATCCTGCTGGCGCTCATCGTGGCCGCGGCGGCCGATCTCGAGTCGCGGCGCGACACCCGGGCCGGGGTCTGGATCGGAGCCGCAACCGCGATCAAGGGGTTCCCCGCGCTGCTCCTCCTGTATCTGGCGTGCCGCGGCCGCTGGCGCGGGCTCGCTACCGGAGTCGCCGTGGCGGGAGGTTTGACCCTCGGCGCGATGCTGCCGTACGGCCCCCCCCCCGTGGGTGCGGCGACGGCCGTGCTCGACTGGCTGCGCATCACACACCAGGGCGCCGTGCTGACCCGGTATGGCACGCAATCGCTGCCCGGCTTCGCGTTCTTCTTCGGTTGGCCGTCCGCGGTGGTCCTGGCGCTCGAGCTGTGCTGTTTCGCCGCGGTCGCATTCGCCCTGGGACGGCCGGCCTCAGGGGACGCGATCTTTTTCGATATCGGGGCTGTCACGCTGCTGGCCGTGCTGGTGTCCCCGATCGCCTGGCTGTACTACTACACGCTCGCCTTCCCGGCCTGGCTCGCACTGCTCCAACGCCCGAGGCCTTACGACCCATGGGTGCGAGCCTCGCTCCTGATCGCCGGCGTGCTCACGTCCGGCGTTTTGACCTTCGGCCTTTATCCCAACTTCCTCTGGTTCATCCGTGACCCCAACTACACGTGGGGCGGCCTGGCGCTACTCGCCGTCCTCGTGCTCGCTCGCTCCCCCGAACCCCGACTCGTTCCACAACCGGTATGACGCCCGCCCTGCCGGCCGTCGCGATCGAGCTGCAGCCGATGACGCCAATCCCCGAGAGGTAGCCGTGTCCCCGCCCGTCCAGGATCTCGAGACCCCCGCTCTGCTGCTCTACCTCGACGTCGTGCAGCGCAACGTGAAGCGGATGGCGGAGCGGGCGCGCCGGCTCGGCGTCACGCTCCGGCCGCACGCCAAGACCCACAAGTGCGTGGAGCTAGGGGCTCTGCAGCTCGAGCAGGGCGCGAACGGGCTCACCGTAGCCACCACGGTTGAGGCCGAAACGTTCGCCCGGGCCGGCGTCCGCGATCTCACCTGGGCATTCCCCATCGATCCGGGTCATATTGCTCACCCGCGCCGCATCCTGGCCGACACCGGCGTCACGGTGCGCGTGGTAGTGGACGATCTCGACGCCGCCAGAGCCCTCGCGGGGTCGGGACTGCACGCCTGGCTCAAGGTCGACTGCGGCTATCACCGCGCCGGGGTCGACCCGACCGCGCCGTACGCGCTCCAAGTCGCCCGGGAGCTGGGACGCGAGCGCGGGATCACCTTCGACGGGATCCTCAGCCACTCCGGCCACGCCTACCGCACGAAGAGCCGGCAGGAGGCGGCGCAAGTCGCCGAGGACGAACGGCGCGTGATGGTCGGGTTCGCGGAGCGCCTGCGCGCGGAAGGGATCCCGGTGCGGGGCATCAGCGTCGGCTCGACGCCGGCGATGGCGGCGGCGGAGCGGCTGGACGGCGTCACCGAGGCCCGGCCCGGCAACTACGTCTTCTACGACCGCACGATGGTGCTGATCGGCTGTTGTGCGCCGGAAGACGTGGCCGTGACGGTGCTCGCCTCGGTCGTGTCCCATCAGCCCGGAGCATCGCACTTCATCGTCGATGCCGGGGCGCTGGAGCTCTCCAAGGACGTGGGGCCGACCCACCTCGACCTCCCCCCAGCGATGGGCCTGATTCGGGATCATGCCGAGCTCACCGTCGCCACGCTCTCGCAGGAGCACGGCTTGATCCGCGCCGAGTCGCCCGCGGCGATCGAAGGCCGGTTCAAGGTGGGGGAGAAGCTCGAGATCGTCCCGAACCACTCTTGCCTCACCGTCGCGCACTTCGACTACTACCACGTCGTGCAGGACGGGCGCGTGGTGGAGCGCTGGAAGATCGAACGGGCGAGATGAGCGCCTCCCGACCCATCTTACCAACTACCTTCCTTTACGTCTACGTCATGAGCCTACCATGAAGCTCTTCTTCCGCCATCTCGTCGTCGTCGCGCTCCCGCTCGTGTTCGGCCTCGCCAGCGGCTACGGGTTCGCGCGCAGCCAGGGCTCGTGCGGCAGCCTCGTCGGCCCGATCTTCGCGGCCAAGTGTCACGGCCGCCTGCTCGAGTACCAGATGAAGTTCCAGACCGCGGGCACGGCCATCGGGACGGTGGTAGCGGCGGCGCTCGGCGCCTGGCTGGAACATCGGCGGCGCCGGGTCGTACAACGAGCGAACTCCGGAGGAGGGCCGTCATGAAACACCTTGGCACGATCCTCACTACCCTGTCGCTCGCCGCCGCGCCTACCCTCGCGGCACAGGACACCACCCAGGCCCAGCCGCCCGCCACGCCGGCCCTCGAGGTCAGCGAGGCCGTGGTGGCGAAGTCGGTGGTGGATCGAGCACCCCAGGACACGGGCTCTGCATTCACCCCGGACGTGGGCCAGGTCGTGTGTTGGACCAAGCTGAGCGGCGCGCCGGCAGGGAGCGAGACGACGATCCACCACGTGTGGTTCCACGGCGACACGCAGGTGGGCGACGTCGAGCTGCACGTGAGCGGATCGCCGTGGCGCACGTGGAGCCGGAAGACAGTTCCGGCCGAGTGGACCGGCGCCTGGCACGTGGAGGTGAGGGACGCGTCCGGGACCGTGCTGAAAAGGATCGACTTCACGGTCGGGTAGTAGGGCGCCGGACGCCCGATCAGCCCCGCGTCACCCCGACCCGGGCAGAGGCGGTGGAATGGCCCGGCGAAAGGGCGAACCATGAACCACCCGAGCGGAAGAGAGCCGGTTCCGCCGCACACGGTATTCCTGCAAAGGAGGGCCGGTCCGGTCTCCGAAGGCTCATTCGAGACGCGGCTGGGCCAGGGCGCCTTCCTTGCGCTTCGGCTGGTGGACCTCCTCGCGCCGGATCGGCAGCCGGTGCATCCGGACGCTTTCCACTACCAGCATGCGGCGACCGAGCGCTACTGCGAGGACCTCCCGGCGGAGTGCGCTGAGACGGCCCATCTCCAAGGCCTCGTAGCGACCGCCGCCGACGCCGCGCGAGCCAAAGATGGCCGCCTCGTGATTCCCGCATTGTTCGCCTACGCGCTGCATCTCGAGGACCGCTTGAAGCTCGGGGAGGCGTTCGACGTGTTGGAGACGCTCCTCCGGGTGGGCGGCGACCGCGTCAGTGCGGCCGACGCGATCACGACTCGGCTCCGGATGGCGCGCGTGCTCCGCAAGCTCAACGAGTTCGACGCAGCCGACGACCTGTACGCCGAGGCAGGAGCCCTGGCCTCGCGCGCGAACGACGGGCATGCTGCCCTACTGAGCCGGATCGGTGCGGCGAGCGTGCTGTGGGGTCGCGGCAACCTAACCGGGGCGGAGCAAGCATATCGGACGTGCCTTGCCGATGCACGCCACGCCCGCGACCAGGACGCCGAGGGCCGTGCCGAGCATGGTGTTGGCGTCGTCCTGTATGCCAGGGGCCAGCCGGACCTGGCAGTCCCCCATTTGTGGCGCGCGTTCGAATTGTATTTGGACGATTCGTCCCGCGTCCGCGCGCTGAGTGATATGGGGGTAGGGCTATTAGCGATCGGGGACGCGGTCGCGGCAGAACGTGCTTTGTCGGAAGCCGTGCGGCGCGGTGGCGGCGCCGACCACGTCACGAACGCCATGGTCGAACTGATGCACTGCGCCTCATATCGTCGCGACCGTGTGAGATTTGCCAGCTGGCGGAAGCAGTGCGAAGCGCGCGTGGACGACATGCCACCGAACATCCGCACGGACTTCTACCTGAAGCAAGGGATCGGTCAGGCGCGCTTCGGCCGCTTCCGGCGCGCCGAGGCTTCGATGAGGCGAGCCCAGGAGATCGCCACCGCACACGGACTGCACGAATTCGAGTTCCGCATCGAGCGGATATTGGTCGGCCTCGAGGAGTGCGAGCCGGAGATCGCGCGGGAACCGCACGCTGGGACGGAGCCCGTGTTCCAGACCGACGAGCTGCGCGAGGTGTCGGAGTGCCTCGCACAGCTCGCGGGCTGAGCCAGTTAGGCGAAGGGGCTTCACCCTTCACGGCCGCC
>QHVD01000007.1:10794-11345 GCA_003222235.1 Gemmatimonadota bacterium
ACTCTCAGCGCCTTGGGTTGGATCGCGTAGACGATGTCGTCGGCGATGCGCGCGGCCAGGCTTTCGCAGAAGGCTCCCTCGTCGCGATACGACCAGAGATAGAATTTGAGAGCCTTCGACTCCAGGCAACGCTCACCGGGTGTGTACTCGATGATGACGCTGCCGAAGTCCGGTTGGCCTGTTCGCGGACACACGGAGGTGAACTCGGTTGCCGTGAGGGTCACGGCTTGGATATCGGGGGCGGGAAAGGCCTCGGCCTTGAGGTATTCCCGCGCTTCGCCGGGGGTCGACGGGCGCGGGAGCGGCCCAGTGCGGGGAAGCCTCGGCTTTTGCAGCTTCATCGATCGGGCTCCTCAACTCATCAGTGTCTGTTTCCACGATCACTCGTGTATCTTTGGTAACGTAATGACGTCGCCGGCGACCCGTCCGGTCGATCCCCGGCGATCTGCTGCGCCATGACGAATCCCAAGCCGAAGGGCATCGTGCTCTTGAGTGGTGGGATAGACTCGACCACTACGCTCGCGCTCGCCCAACGACAGGGGTTCGAGGTC
>QHVD01000008.1 GCA_003222235.1 Gemmatimonadota bacterium
ACGCATGGGAGACCTCGAGTCCGGGGGGGCCGATTCTTGAGGGCGCGCAAATCACGTACCCACGCGCCACAGGTCATAACCGCCGTCGTTGCAGCGCCGCTCCAGTCGGTAACGCGTTGCATCACCGCCCGTGCTGACGCGGCCCAACCACAGGCACCCGTGGTTCCCGTTCGGGTCCCCTTGCTGCATGTTTACGCGACAGGGAGTGAGAGTCAGACGGGAAGCGATGGACGTCAGCGCCTTCGCCAAGCTGTTCGATCACTCGATAGTCCGGCCCAACGCCTCACGGGCGGAGGTAGCCCAGTTCGCCGAGACGGCGGTCAGACTAGGCACCGCCACGCTCACCGTTCAGCCCCATTACATCAGGTTCGCAGCCGAGCAAGTGCGAGGATCCGGCGTCCTCGTGGGAACCGTGGTCGGCTTTCCGCACGGCAACGAAACGCCTTCGATGAAACTGTATCAGGCGAAGGAGGTCCTCGATCTCGGAGCGGAAGAGATCGACATGGTGATGAACATCCCTGCCCTCAAGAACAGGGAGGCCGAGGTGTTCATTAGAGACATCGAAGGCGTAGTCAGAGCTGCCGAGGGCAAGACCGTCAAGGTGATCACCGAGAACTGGTACTTGACGGAGCAAGAGAAGGAGCTGGCCTGTGAATGGATCGTTCAGGCCGGCGCCCACTTTGTGAAGACGTCAACCGCGTACGCCGACGGCGGCGCGACGCTCGAGGACGTTCGCTTGATGTACCGGGTGGTCAAGGGGAGGTGCCGGGTGAAGGCCGCCGGAGGGATTCGCGAGATAGGCGAGGTGCTGGAGTACCTCCAGGCCGGCGCCCGGCGCTTCGGCTCGACCCGAACCGACTACCTCGCCCGAGCGTTCCAGGACTTGCCCAGAGAGAAGCGGGCCCTGTTTGCGGAATATGGGCCGGGCCCGCTTCGATCCTCACACGCAAGCGGAGCGGCCTAACGGTGCGCCCGAAGACTTTGCGCGCTCTTGATGTACGGACTCCCGAGCAGTGGAGGAAGTGGCTCGCCGCTCATAGCGGCAGGTGCGTGTGCCCGTACACAATGATCTCCGCCCGCGGAAAGGCCTCGTGTAGCTTCGCGGGTGTGGGACGACCGAGCTGGTCACCGTGGGTCACCACGATGTCGAATCCTTCCAGCTGGAGGCGGGCCACGTCGGGGAGCTTCGCCCGCACGTCGGGCCCATCGGCGTTACCGTAGACGGCGGTGACGGGGGCGAGCGCCCCGAGATCCGCGAGCACTTCCCACTTCCCCACGTCCCCACCGTGCAGGATGTGGTCCACCTCCCTGAAGAGGTCGAATACCTCGGGTCGCACCAAGCCGTGGGTGTCTGAAATGACCCCGACTCTCATCGCGGCCTCTTGCAACGTGGCGTCGTGGCGTCCTGCAACGCCTCTAGCCCCCCCACCGCTTGACGAGCGCGACCTCGAGGCCCAGATGATCGAGGATACGCTGCACGACGAAGTCCACGAGATCGCGCACCTGCTCTGGCTTGTGATAGAACCCGGGCGCGGCGGGGAGCACGATCGCGCCGGCTTCCGCGACGAGCGTGAGGTTCCGCAGGTGGACGAGCGACAGCGGCGTCTCGCGCGGGACCAGCACCAGGGTGCGGCGCTCCTTGAGCACGACGTCTGCGGCGCGCTCGATGAGACTGCGGCTCGTGCCGTGCGCCACCGCCGCCACCGTCCCCATCGAGCACGGGCAGATCACCATCCCCGCAGTACTGGCGGAGCCCGACGCGGGCTCCGCGCCGCGATCCTTGTCGTCGAACACGCGGACGCTCGTCCAATCGTTCCCGGTCGCCCGTTTGAGCTCGCGGTCATCCTTGATGCCGCACTCCTCGGTGAGGAGTCGCCAGCCGTGGCTCGAGATCATCAGCCAGGTGGGGACGTTGTGGATGGCGAGTACCTCGAGCAGGCGGACGCCGTAGGGCGCGCCGGACGCACCGGTGATCGCGAGAACGACCGGAAGCTTGCTCATCAGCGCCCGCGACGGTTCGGTGTGGGACTCCGCTTCGGGTGCGCCGGCGGGCGCGGCGGCGGTGGAGAATCCGGAGAATGCGGAGTGCGGAATGCGGAATGCGGAATGGATGCGCGGTCATCGTGCCGCGTGCCGACCTTGGCATCACGCCTCGATCCCTTCTTCTTCAATTCCGCACTCCGCACTCCGCACTCCGCATTGTCACAGCACCCGATCCACCAGCGCCCCCAGAAACACGATGACGCTGACCAGCCCGTTGGCGGTGAAAAAAGCGGCGTCGAGGCGCGACAGGTCCCCCGGCTTCACGAGCCGGTGCTCCCACGCAATGAGCGCGGCGCCCACGAGCACGCCGCCGAAGTACGCGGGCCCGAGCCCGGCGCCCGCACCGAACGCGAGCAACACGATGAGGGCGAGGGCGTGCAGCGCCTTGGCCACTGCGATCGCAGGCGCCCGCCCCAGCCGCACCACCAGCGACTTGAGCCGCTCCGCCCGGTCGAAGTCCTCGTCCTGCAGGGCGTAAAACACGTCGAACCCGCCTACCCAGAACGTGACCGCCAGTGCTCCCGCCGGCAACAGCCACCAGGGATCGCTCCAACGGCCGGTCACGGCGAGGTAGCCGGCGGGCGTCGCGACCCCGTCCGCAAGCCCGAGCCACAGGTGCGACCAGTGCGTGAACCGCTTGGCATAGCTGTACGCGGAGATGAAGACGAGGGCGACCGGCGCGAGCGCGAAGCAGAGCGGGTTCAGCGCCCATGCGCTCCACAGGAATACGGCCGCCGCGACCAGGACCGCCGCCCAGGCCTGGCGCAGCGTGAGCCGTCCGGTCGGCAGCTCGCGTCCGCGGGTACGCGGGTTCCTCGCGTCGAGCTCGCGGTCGGCGATGCGGTTGAACGCGAGCGCCACGAACCGGGCGCAGGTGAACGCGAGCACCACGAGGCCAACGACGCGCCAGGTGACGGAATGGTCGCGCGACGCGACGAGCAGCCCCAGCAGCGCAAACGGCAGCGCGAAGACGGTGTGGGGGAGCTTGACGAAGTTCGCGTAACGAACCAGCAGGCTTGCGCCGGCAAACGTCTGGGCCTCACGGGCGGAGCTCAATTCCCAGCTCCTTCCACATCTCGTCGACTCTCCGTTTGGTCGCCGGATCCATCACGATCCTGTTCGGCCACTCCCGGGTGAACCCCTCTTCCTTCCACTTCCGTGTCGCGTCGATCCCCATCTTGGAGCCGAACGTGAAGCCGCGGCTCGAGTGGTCGAGCACGTCGATCGGGCCCGGCGAGAACCGGACATCGCGCTCGGGATCGATGTGGTTCAGCGCGACCCACCAGGCCTCCTTCGGGTCGCGCACGTTCACGTCCTTGTCCAGCACGACGATCACCTTCGCGAGCGACATCAGCCCCTGCCCCCACAGCCCGTTCATCACCTTGTACGCCTGGCCGGGATATTGTTTGTCGATGCTCACGAACACCAGGTTGTGAAAGATCCCCTCGGCGGGCATGTGGATGTCCACGATCTCGGGGATGGTCAGCTTCAGGAGCGGCAGGAAGATGCGCTCCGTCGCGTGGCCCAGCCAGTAGTCCTCCATCGGCGGCCGGCCGACGATCGTGTGCGGCCAGATCGGCTCCGCGCGCATCGTCACCGCCGTGATGTGCACCTTGGGATAGTAGTCGGCGAGCGAGTAGAACCCGGTGTGGTCCCCGAACGGCCCTTCGAGCACGAGCTCCTCCCGCGGGTCGATGCGGCCTTCCAGCACGATCTCCGCCTCGGCAGGCACCTCGAGGTCGCACGACACCGCCCGCACGAGGCGCACCGGCTCCCTGCGCAGGAACCCCGCGAACAGGAATTCGTCGATCGAGGGCGGCAGGGGCGCCGACGCGGCGTAGATGCTCGCCGGATCCCCGCCGAGCGCGATCGCGACCGGCATCGTCTCCCCGCGCTCCGCCATCCCGCGCCAGTGCGCCGCTCCCACCTTGTGACGCTGCCAGTGCATCGCCACGGCGTTGGGGCCGATCACCTGGACGCGGTACATCCCGACGTTGCGCACGCCGGTCTCGGGGTCGCGCGTGATCACGCCCGCAAGCGTGATGTAAGGCCCGCCGTCCTCCGGCCACGAGACCGGCACGGGGAACTGCGACAGGTCCACGTCCCCCTCGCGAATCACGATTTCCTGGCACGGCGCCCCCCCCCCGCCGCCTCTGAGCGTCTTGGGCGGAAACTTCGCCACTTCGGCGAGCTGCGGCAGCATCGCGAGCTTTCCGAACAGGCCGTCGGGCACCTTGAGGTTGAGCAGCGTCGCGATGCGCTCGCCGACCTGATCGAGGCGCTCCACGCCCAGCGCCGCGGACATCCGCCGCTCGGAGCCGAACAGGTTCACGGCGACCGGGTAGCGCGAGGGGCCGCCCTTCAAGAGCGTCGGGTGCCTGAACAGCAGCGCGGGCCCGCCGCCAGGCGACTTCATGCAGCGGTCGGCGATCTCGGTGACCTCCTTGTCCACGGAGACCGCGCGGTCCACGCGCACCAGATCTCCCGCCGCCTCGATCGCCGCGATGAAGGCGCGCAGGTTATCGAGTGCCATGATGGAGGGCGCAGATGCCCCCGGTCAGCAGCTCATAGCCCACTCCCTCGAACCCGGCGGCGGCGAAGCGCCGCGCGAGATCCGCGGGATCGGGGAACTGGAGCACCGACTCTGGCAGGTAGGTATAGGCGTCCCTATGTTTCGACACCACGCGGCCGATGGCGGGCAGCACGCGCTGAAAGTAGAAGAGGTACAGGTCGCGCAGGGGACCGGAGCGCGGTGTCGTGAACTCGAGCACCACGAGCCGCGCGCCGGGCTTGAGCACGCGGGCCGCCTCCACGAGCCCGGCGTCCGGGTCCGTCAGGTTCCGGACGCCGAAGGCGACCATGGCGCCGTCGAACTGCCGGTCCGCGAACGGTAGCGCCAGCGCGTCGGCGGCGAGGGGGTAGGTGCGCCCGGCCTTGCCCCGGCCGCGCTGCAGCATCGGCAGCACGAAATCGGCTCCGATCACGCTGCCCCGGAAGCGCGACTCGCGGGCGAGGGTGGCCGCGAGATCCAGCGTGCCAGCGCAGAGATCGAGGTACAGGCCGTCCGGTCTCGATTCCCACCCGAGCCGCCGCACCGCGGCCCGGCGCCAGCGACGATCCAGGTTGAGGCTCAGGAGATGGTTGAGGAAGTCGTAGCGCGGCGCGATGGCGGCGAACATGCTCCGCACGTAGGAGCGCTTCGCGTCGCCCCCCCCTTCGCCCCCTCTACCCCCTCCGCCTCCTTCCCCCCCCGTGCGCGCGGCCACCTCGAATGCGGGAGACGGCGTCATAGGCGCGAAAGATAGGCCGAGCAACCTGACCGGCGCTAGCGACCCGGAGGTCGCGCAGTGGGCACAGCACGGCCACGAGCCGGCGTTCCGCGAGCTGGTCCGCCGCTACGAGCGACCCGTCTTCTCATTGCTCTACCGCATGGTGCGCGACCGGGCGCTCGCCGAGGACCTCGCGCAGGAGACCTTCATCAAGGTCCTGAACGGGATCAAGTCGTACAATCCCCAGTTCAAGTTCTCGTCCTGGATCTTCAAGATCGCGAACAACGCCGCGATCGATCACTTGCGCAAGCGCGACCTCGACACGTTGTCGCTCGACGGCTCACCTCACGCCACTACGCCCGAAGAGATGAGCGCCACCGCGCTGCAGCTCGGCGACCGGGGAGAGAGCCCGCTCCAGGAGGTCGAGGCCCGGGAGCTGGGGAGCGCGATCGAGCGGGCGATCGCGAAGCTCCGCCCCGAGTACCGTGCCTGCATCCTGCTGCGGCACGTCGAGGGTCACAGCTACGAAGAGATCGCCCGGATCCTCGACCTGCCCCTGGGCACGGTGAAGACCTACATCCACCGGGGCCGCAACGAATTGCGGGTTTACCTGGAGGACCGGAAGGCATGAAACCTCGGCCGCCCGGAGCCCGTAGGACCGAGAAATGACCGAACCGCTGTTGCAACACCTCACTCCGGACGAGCTGGAGCTTTGGGCTCAGGGTCTCCTCCCCGCCGCGCGCGACATCCATCTCGCGCAATGCGCGGAATGCCGCGCCCTTGGGGAGCGAGAGCGGAAACTGTTCCGCGAGCTGGCGCGGCTGCCGCGGTTCGCGCCGGAGTTCGGGTTCGTCGAGCGGGTGATGGGCCGCGTCCGGATTCCGAGCCCGTCGAACGAATTCGAGAACCGGTAAAGGTCGGCAGGGGCGGCAGGGGCGGCAGGAACACTCACGAAAGAGCCGAGCAACCGAAGAGGTTGCCCGGCTCTTTCTTGCGCAGCGAAACCGCCGCGGTGACCTGACAAGTAGGTGCAGGGTACCGCTTCGCAGCGCGTCCGTCAAGTCCAAGCGCCCGCGCGGCGGTGCTGGCGGCGGGACTCGAACCCGCAAGGGCTTGCGCCCAGTGACTTGTCAGGTCACAGCGTTTACCAGTTTCGCCACGCCAGCACCTCACCGATTGCGAACCCTGGCAATCCCGAAGGCCGAGACGCGCGGCCCGACAAGCGCTACCGTACCGCGGACCGATTTTACAAACCGCGGCTGCGGGTATTGGTATCCGAAAAACGCGGGTGGGTAACTTCTACCGCCCTCTACCGTCTTCTACC
Organism: Gemmatimonadota bacterium; assembly: GCA_003222235.1. Classification (GTDB taxonomy): domain Bacteria; phylum Gemmatimonadota; class Gemmatimonadetes; order Gemmatimonadales; family GWC2-71-9; genus AG12. The sequence continues at coordinate 6,637 of QHVD01000008.1, forward strand.
GCCCTCTACCGCCCTCAGACCTTCACCTCCGCCCCCACTCCCGCCCCCAACAGCCGCGCCGCGCTGCCGTCCCTCACCGCAATCTCCACCGTGCCGCCGCTCCCTACGAAGGCGACGAGCTGCCCCCGCGCCACGTCGCCGAACGTGCGAGCGAGCGGCCCGATCTCCGTTCCCGCAACGCTGATGCGCGCGCCGGGCTTGACCAGCGCGCCCGGGATGTTCGAGACGAGGGTCCCGAAGCAGTCCTGGTAGAGCACCTCGCCCACGAGCGCGGCGCCGTCGCGGCGCGGTGCGGGGAGCGGCGTGCGCACGGGATCCGTGATCGGGTGGCCGAGGTGGGAGAGCGAGGCGCCGATCGCGAGCTGGCCCGCTGCGGGAGCGAACACGTCGCGACCGTGGAACGTGGCAGCGGCGCCTGCGGGGATCGGCAGCGAGACGAAGTGCGCGGCCGGGGGCAGCGGCGAGAGGACGCCGTTGTCGGGGGCGACGAAGAAATGCCCCGCCGCGCCAGCCGCGAGCGCGCGCCGTGCGGTGCCGACCCCCGGATCCACCACGACGAGATGGACGGTCCCCTGCGGGAAGCGCTGCCACACCCGCGACAGGATGTACTGCCCCGCCCGGAGGTCGCCGGGAGGCACCTGGTGTGTGATGTCGATCAGCTGGGCGCCGTGGACCCGCGAGAGCAGCACGCCCTTTACCTCGGCCACGTAGCTGTCCGCCGTGCCGTAGTCGGTGAGGAGGGTTATGAGAGCAGGCATGCTAACTAATCAGCCGCAAGCCGTAAGGCGTAAGCCGTAAGCCGTAAGCCGCAAGATAGCCCGCTTGCGACGTGTGACGTGCGGCGTGCGGCTTCTTGCGGCCTACAGCTTGTGGCTTCCCTCTCATACGACCGCGCGCCGCCACGTGCCCGAGGCCCAGAACAGCGTCATCGCGACCCCCCGGGCGACCGCGGTCACGCTCAGGGCGATCCAGATCCCCAGCAGGCCCAGCGTCGCGGACCACCACGCCGCGAGCGGCACGCGCAGCACGGTTAGCGACGTGCTTACGACCTGCGGCCAGAAGGTATACCCGGCGCCGGCGAGCGCTCCCTCGAGAATGATCTCGAACGTCTGCCCGATCTGAGCGAAGGCGATTACCCGCAGGTACAGGCTCCCGTCCGCGATGACCGCGGGGTCGGTGGTGAAGAGCGCGACCAGGCGTTCTGGGATCGCGAGGAACGCGATCGCGGTCGCCGACGTGACGAGGAGGCAGTAGCGCACGGTCATCCGCACCGCCTCCCGGGCGCGCCGTTCCTGGCGGGCGCCCAGGTTCTGTCCGACCAGTGCGCTCGCCGAGAGGGCGAAACCCGAGATCGCGATGA
>QHVD01000009.1:0-9328 GCA_003222235.1 Gemmatimonadota bacterium
CGTCGTGGCCGCAGGCGTGCATCACGCCGGGATTGCGCGACGCGAACGGGAGACCGGTGTTCTCGGCGATCGGAAGCGCGTCGATGTCCCCGCGCACCGCCACGGGGGCCAGCCCCGACTCCCGGCCCCGAAGCCGCGCGACGAGGCCGGTGCCGGCCACGCGTTCGAGCCGGATCGGTCTGACCGGCCCCAAGGCCGCGTGCAGCACCTCCGCCGTCCGCTCTTCACGGCCCGACAGCTCCGGGTGCTCGTGCAGGTCGCGGCGCAGCTCGACGAGGATCCGCCGCAACGACTCCGGAAACAGCGCGTCGAGCGCGCCCGGAAGCCGCCCGCTCACTGGAGGACCTCTCGCCGGACGGTCAGGTCCTCCACCCGATCGCGGTCCACGTCCACCCCCATGCCCGCCGCCTCCAGCGGCACCCGCACGAGGCCCTCGTGGTCCATGGTCCACTCGGGGCTGACGATGTCGCGCTCCCAGTAGCGTGCGCTGGGTGAGAGGTCGCCCGGGAGGGTGAAGTTGGGGAGCGACGCGAGCGCGACGTTGTGCGCGCGGCCGACACCACTCTCGAGCATGCCGCCGCACCAGACAGGAATGCCGTGCCGCCGGCAGAGATCATGGATGGCGATGGACGGCGTAAACCCGCCTACACGCCCCGGCTTGATGTTGACGATCCGGCCGCTGCCGAGCGCGATCATGTCCTCTGCCCGCTCGACGTCGGTGATCGATTCGTCGAGGCACAGGGGCGTTTCGAGCAGCCGTTGCAGCCTCGCGTGGCGGACGAGGTCGTCGGGACCCAGGGGCTGCTCGAGCATGAGCAGACCGAAGGCGTCGAGCTGCCGGAGCAGATCGCCATCGTCGAGGGTGTAGGCGGAGTTGGCGTCAACCGCGAGTTGGACGTCGGGCCCGAGGGCGTCGCGCACGGCGCGCACGTAGGCCACGTCCCGGCCGGGCGCGATCTTGACCTTGATCTTGCGGTACCCCTGCTCGAGCGCCACGCGCGCCCTGCGCACCAGCCCCTCGGGGCTGTCCTGGATGCCAAGCGAGATGCCCGTCACGATACGCTCGCGCGTGCCGCCGAGGAGCACCGAGAGCGGGCAGTCGCGCAGCCGGGCGGCGAGCTCCCAGCATCCCATCTCCACCGCGGCCTTCGCCATGCGATGCCCACGGAAGTCGCGCGCCAGGATGCCGTGCACCTCCCCCGGCGCTTCGAGCTCCCGACCCAGGATGCGAGGCGCAACCCAGGCGCGGATGGCGAACCACGCTGTGTCGATCGTCTCGTCACTGTAGTTGGGCTGCTCGCCGGCGACGCACTCCGACCAACCGGTGAGGCCCCCCCCGTCGGCGGACTCGAGCTCGAGCAGGCAGATGCGCCGCTCGGTCGAGACACCCGAGGAAATGCGGAACGGCTCCTTGAGCGGCAGCCGAATCTCCCGCAGCGTGATCCGCCGGACGCACAGCATCAGCCCGCGCCTCCGGTCGGTCGCTCGCGGGACAGGACGTAGTACGCGCGCGCAGCGCCGCCGTCGCGATAGAAACCGGCGACGCGGTAGCCGTGCCGGAGCCCCCAGGTGAGCGCCGCGCGCGTGGCGGCGCGCCACCGGCCGGCCAGGGCGAGGGACGCCGCCTGGACCTTGTCGATCTCGGGCGGGATCTCGACGCGCAGGGTGACCTCGGCCGGTCCATCCGGGAGCCGCGGGCTCGCGGGGACCCCCTCGCCGTTGGACAGATTGAGCACCCTCGCCGAGCGTGCCACGGCGGAGAGGGGGGGCGGGGGGTGCGTCCCCGCTCCCCCGGCCGCAGGCTCGCCGATGCGCCAGGCGACGATGAACCGGTCAGTGCCGACTCCTCGGTGCAGGGCGCTGTCGGTGTTGGGGCCGTACATATCGGTGACGTACTCCGTCACGTCGACGCCCAGCCGGTTGAAGTTGAAGTGCGCGTTGCGCGCGACCAGGGGGTCGAAAGTCCAGTAGATCACGCCCACACCGAGCTGGAGCAGCGTCTCACGCTGAAACTCCTTGAGCCGGCGGCCGATGCCGCGGTCCCGCAGCTCGGGGCGCACGGCGAGCATGTCGGACCAGTGGACGAGCCGTCCGTTCTCGACGCCGGTCATGCCGAACACGAAGCCGAGCAAGCGGTTCTGGGGATCGAAGGCGCCGGCCGCTACGCCGCCGAGCCGTTGACTGACCTTGAGGATGGCGGCCGGGACGCGCTCGCTGAAGTTGGCGCCCCAGGTCTCGTCCTGGAGGGCCACGCAGGCGGCAAAGTCTTCGTGGGTGCGGAGGTGGCGGATGTCGAGGCCGGGGGGCGGCACGTGCGACGCGCCGCCGGCGATCGCGGGGCTGCCGGGGTCGGACGGCGGCTGTGCGGGCACGGGGAAGGTCCGATGAAGTATACCGCAAGGTATACAATTGTGCCGTTTCCATCAACCAATCCGGCATCTTGCGCTGCACACCAAGTTGTACACATTATGGCCCTCGTTGCGCTGCGCCATGCGCGCCCCCCTCGCCCGAAGCGAGAGCATGGACCAGACAGCCGTCCGCCTGCTGCAACTCGTCACCCTCTGCTCGAGCACCCTCGGTGCTCAAGCCGTCCCGACGAGTGCCCCCGCGACACCCCCTGCGGCCGCGCTCGCCGAACGGATCCAACAGGTCGTCAGTCGGCCCGAGTATCGCCGCTCCAGCTTCGGCGTGGAGTTCTACGATCTCGACAGCAACAGGCTGGTGTTCACGCTCAATGCCGACAAGCTGTTCGTGCCCGCATCGACTACCAAGCTCGTGACGGAGGGCACCGCCCTGGAGTTGCTGGGTCCGGACTATCGCTTCTACACGCGCATCTATCGCACCAACCGGGTCCGCAAGGACGGCACCCTCGACGGCGACCTGGTGCTCGTCGCAAGCGGCGACCCCAACCTCTCCGGACGGATCCGCCCCGACGGGACGCTGGCCTTCGAGAATCACGACCATTCCTACGACGCCAGCCCCGACACCCGGGCCGTGCCCGGCGACCCGCTCCTGGTCGTCCACGAGCTCGCCGATCAGGTGGCGGCGCACCACATCACGCGCGTCACCGGGCACCTCCTGGTCGACGCCACGCTCTTTCCCGAGGGCGAGCGCGAGCTGGGCACCGGGGTCGTCATCTCACCCATCGCGGTCAATGACAACCTGGTCGACGTCACCATCGGCCCGGGCGCCGCCGCAGGCGACCCGGTCGTGCTGGCGCCGGCTCCGCCCACCTCGTACGTGCGCTTCGTCAATCAGGCGACGACGGGTGCCCCCGGCTCGAAGCCGGAGATCCGCTGGGCCGCCGACAGCGCCGCCGCAGACGGCACGCATACGGTCACCGTGAGGGGAACCTTCCCCGCGGACCAGCCGGCCATCCTCTTCGGCTATGCGGTTCCGCAACCAAGCCGCTTCGCCGAGGTCGCGCTGGTGGAAGCGCTGCAGGCGCGGGGTGTCCGCATCAGGGTGAGCCCCCCCGGCGCGCCGCGCGACTTCCCGGCGCTCGCGGCCGGCTACGGCCCCGAGAACCTGGTGGCCGAGCACGTGTCGCCACCGCTCAAGGAGGAGATCAAAGTCACGCTCAAGGTGAGCCAGAACCTCCACGCCAGCATGATGCCATACATCCTGGGCGCGGTCCTCGCGCACGAGGGAACCGCGGAGGCGGGGTTCGCGCGTGAGCACGAATTCCTCGAGCGGGCGGGGCTCGATTTGAGCGGAGCATCACAGGGCGACGGCGCCGGCGGCGCGGCGCACTTCACCCCCGACTTCATGGCGCGCTTCCTGGCGTACATGGCCAGCCGGCCGAGCTTCCCGGACTACCTGGCCGCGCTTCCGGTCCTCGGCCGTGACGGTACGCTCTGGAACGTGCAACCCGACGCGCGTGCCGCGGGACATGTGTACGCGAAGACGGGCACGTTCGTCGAGGTCGATCAGTTGAACCGCGCCCTGCTGGTCAACGGCAAGGGTCTCGCGGGCTTCGTGACGACGGCCGGCGGCCACCGGATGGCATTCGCCGTCTATGCCAACAACGTGCCGGTGTCCGCCGACCCCGGCGCAATCGAGCGGACGATCGCGCAGGCGCTTGGCGGCGGCGGCGTACGACGTAGCGCCGTGACTGCCGGTCATGCCGCCCGAACCGCACACCGATGTCGAATATCCATCGAGAGGAACGTCATCCGGAGGGAGGTACGCCGTGTCGCCCATTGCGCCCATTTCGCTCCGACGAAGTGCCGTACTCGCCGCCCCGCTCGCCGCGATGGTCATCGCCGCCGCGCTCCCCGCACGCGCGCAGCAACCCGGGGAGCAGGGCGTGGTGGCCGGCACCGTGGTCGCTCAAGGTTCACTGCGCCCGCTGCCCGGCGCGCAGGTGGGGACACGTGAGGGCAGAGGCGCGATCACCGACGCGACCGGCCGCTTCCGTATCACGGGGCTCATCACGACGCCGGTGACGCTCACGGCGCGCCTCATCGGCTACGGCCCGGTCACGCGCACGGTCGCTCTTGGCGACACGAGAGTCGAGATCGTTCTCGCTGAAGCTCCCATTCAGCTCAACGCCCTCATCGTCACCGCCACCGCCGGCGGCCAGCAGAAGCGCGCGATCGGGAACGCGGTGACGCAGATCAACGCCGCGGACGTGACCGCGGTCGCCCCGGTGAGCGACGTCCAGCAGCTCATCAACGGCCGCGCGCCGGGGGTCGAGATCCTCCCCGGCTCCGGTCAGGCAGGCACCGGCTCCAAGGTCCGCGTCCGTGGCATCTCCAGCCTCTCCCTCAGCAATAACCCGCTGCTCTACGTGGACGGCATCCGCGTGGACAACGCCCAGAGCACCGGCCCGATCGTGCAGGCCTTCGGCTCCAACGTCATCTCGCGTCTCAACGACTACGATCCCCAGGACATCGAGAGCATCGAGGTCATCGAGGGCCCCGCGGCTGCGACGCTGTACGGCACCGAGGCTTCGGGCGGCGTCATCCAGATCATCACGAAGAAGGGCATCGCAGGTCCCCCCACCTTCGACCTCACGGTGAAGCAGGGCACTCAGGCGTTCATGAATCCGGAAGGCCGTTTCCCGGTGAACTACTGGATGGACACCACGGGCGCGCTCAAGTCCATCGACTACGACGCATTGGTGCAGCAGAACGGCGGCCCGATCTTCCACAACGGATATACGCAGTCGTATTCGCTCGACCTCAGCGGCGGCACGCCCACCATCCGCTACTTCCTGGCGGGAAACGAGGATCACAACGACGGAGTCGAGCCGAACAACACGTTCCGGCGCTACGCGGGCCGGGCCAACGCCACCGTTTCGCCGAATGAGAGGTTCAGCGTCACGGCGAATCTGGGCTACAGCAAGGCGCGCACTGACCTGAGCCTGGAGGCCGGCGGCGGGGGCGCGATGTGGGAGACGCTGTTCTCCACCCCGCAGAACCTCGGCACGACCGCCAAGGGGTTCCGTGATTATCCGCCCGGGATCAACTACCTCGCCATCTCCGATTGGCAGGACGTCAACCGCTTCACCGGGAGCGTGCAGCTCAACCACCGCCCTGCCGGCTGGCTCGTGCAACGCCTGATCCTCGGGACGGACGTGACGCACGAGGTGAACGCGGAGTTCGTGCCGCACCTGGCAGACTCGCTTCAGCAGTACTTCGACCCGACCACCGCAGCCGGCTACAAGAACGAGGCAGGGCGTGACGTGACGACGAGCACGGTCGACTACAATGCCACGGCGAACCTCGCGGTCGCCAACGGACTCGTCTCGAGCACGTCGGTGGGCGGTCAGTACTACCATAGGCTCACCCAACTGGATACGACGTACGGAGAGAACTTCCCCGCTCCGGGGTTGAGCGCGGTGTCATCCGCGGCACGGACCCTGGCGGGCGAGGACTTCGTCGAGAACAACACGCTCGGCGGCTACGTGCAGGAGCAGCTCGCCTGGAAGGATCGGCTGTACCTCACCGCCGCGGCGCGCGAAGACCGGAACAGCGCCTTCGGGTCGAAGGTGCGCCACCAGTTCTACCCCAAGGTGAGCGGGAGCTGGGTGATCAGCGAGGAGCCCTGGTGGCGGGTTCCCTGGCTCAGCCAGACCCGGATCCGTGGCGCATTCGGCGAGTCGGGGAAGCAGCCCGACAATTTCGCCGCGCTCCAGACGTACTTCGCGGTGACCGGCCCCAACGATCGAGGCGTGCTCACCCCTCAATTCGTGGGGAACCCGAGCCTTGGCCCCGAGGTGAGTCGCGGCTACGAGCTCGGCTTCGAGGCGAGCGCCCTGGACGATCGGGCGGGCGTCGAGCTCACCTACTACCATCAGACCACCCACGACGCGATCCTCGCCCGCGATGTCGCGCCATCGAGCGGCTTCCCGAACTTCGAGTACGTGAACGCCGGCACGGTCGCGAACTCCGGGATCGAGCTGCAGCTGCGCGGCCACCCGGTCCGCACCCAGGACGTCACCTGGGACATCACTTGGAACATCGCGACCAACGCCAACACGGTCCTGAGCCTCGGGCAGCCGGCCGGCGACTGCGCGACGGACAGCCTGGCGCAGGTCAACAAGGATTGCCGCATCGTGCTGGGAAGCCAGCAACACCGGGTCGGCTATCCCGCCGCTTCCTTCTTCCGTGAGAAGGTGGTGAGCGCCCAGCTCGATTCGGACGGGCACGCGATACAGTCGACCGTGATGTGCGACGGCGGACCGGCGCTGCACCACCAGCCGGTGCGTTGCTACGACGATGCCGGCACCGTGATCGCCCCGCGCGTCTTTCTCGGTCGCTCGACGCCCAAGACCGAGGGCGGAGTCAGCTCCACGCTGACGCTCTGGGGCCGGCTGCGGCTCTACGCCCTCGTAGACTACAAGCTGGGCTTCAAGAAGACCGACAACAACCTGCGGGCCCGCTGCCAGGTGTTCGAGACCTGCCTGGAGAACGTCTACCCGCAGCGCTATAACCCGGCGCTCATCGCGGGGATCCAGTCGCCCGACGTCCTCGTCGACTGGGTCTTCAACGACGCGGGCTACGCCAAACTCCGTGAGCTCTCGCTCAGCTACCAGCTCCCCGACCCGTGGGCCGCGCGCGTCGGCGCGCGACGCGCCTCCGTCACCGTCGCCGGGCGCAACCTGCACACGTGGACGAACTGGACGGGGTTGGACCCCGAGGCGCTGTTCCTGGGGGAGGGCTTCGGGCAACACACGGTGTTCGAGCAAGACCAATTGCCCCAGCTCGCGCAGTTCGTCGCGACCGTCAACGTGACCTTCTGAGGCGTTCACCACCGACCCTCATGACCGACAAGGCGGGATACCACGTATGAAGCCGCGTCTCCTCTGGCTGTTCCTCGGATTTGCGCTTGCTTGTGAGCTCCTCGATGTCCAGGCCCCCAGCCGGGTGCCGGCCTCAGTGCTGGACAACCCGGGGCAGGCCGAGCTGCTGGTGAACGGCGCCCAGGCCGATTTCGAGTGCGCGCTCGCGAGCTATGCGGCGGTCGGCGGCATGCTGGCCGGTGAGCTCGAGGATGCGACGCTGTCGGCCGGCCGCTGGGACTACGATCGGCGCACCGTGCAGCCCGGCGACGCATATGGTCCCAATCAGTGCAACGACGGCAGCTTCCTTGGCGTCTACACACCCCTCTCCATCGCGCGCTATCAAGCCGACAACGCCATGCGCCACCTCGCGGCGTGGACGGACCAGCAAGTGGCCAACCGGCACCTGCTCACTGCGAAGGCGAGCGCCTACGCCGGGTACAGCCTGGTGCTGCTGGGGGAGGGCTTCTGCTCGGCAGCAATTGACTTGAGCCCGCAGCTCGTGGGGGACCAGCTCCTGGATTCGGCGGAGACCCGGTTCTCGACCGCCATCGCCGAGGCAACCACGGCCGGCAGCGCTGAAATCCTCAACCTGGCGCTGGTCGGGCGCGCCCGCACGCGACTGGACCTCGGCGACTCGGCCGGCGCCCTGGGGGACGCTCAGCTCGTCCCGGCGAGCTTTGAGTACGATGCCACGTACTCCGCCACCTCATCGCGCCGCGAGAACTACGTCTACCAACAGGTCAACAAAAGCCCGTTCAATACCATCGCGGTACCGTACCGGCAGTTCTTGTACGTGTTCGCGGACACGATCGATCCGAGCAAGCTGGACAGCGTTCCCGATCCCCGGGTCGCCGTGAGGTTCGATTCGGCGACGCGGATGTTCGACAACCGGCCAGGGCAGTGGGTCCAGCTCAAGTACCAAAGCATCGGTGCGCCCATCCCCATGGCCACCGGGGCCGAGGCCCAGCTAATCGTCGCCGAGATCGTGGGTGGACAGACGGCGGTGGACATCATCAACGCGCTGCACGCCGGCGTCGGCCTGCCCCAGTTCAGGAGCGCCAATCCGGACAGCATCAAGCAGCAAATCATTCGCGAGCGCCAGGCCGTGTTCTTCCTGGATGGCCACCACCTCGGCGATATGAACCGGTTCAAGCTCCCGCTCTTCCCGGCGAGCGGCACGCCATATCCGGTGGATGCCACGAACCCCAAGGGGGGCTTTTACGGATCCGCCACGCGATTCCCGCTCCCCGACAAGGAGCGGTTCAACAACCCGAACATCGCGTCGGACGTCAACCCGGGATGCTGACCGTTTCGTGCGCCCCTATCGCAATCCGCGTGTCCAACCGTGACCTGATGGCGCACGGCGACCACCGACTCGCTCAATGAGGAATGCCAGGCCGGCGAAAGCCAAACCACGCGCCAGGCCGTCCAGCGCGGCGCCGCGGGTCGTGCGCGGGGACCGCATCCCCCGAGCCTATCATCAGCTCCGGGAGCTCATCGTGTCAGGGCGGCTGGCCCCCGGGTCTCGCATCATCGAGAGCGACATCGCGGAGCGGCTCGGTGTGAGCCGGACGCCGGTGCGCAGCGCGCTCCACCGCTTGCAGCAGGAGGGCTATATCGCCGGCACCGGCCGCGGCAACGAGCCCCGCCTCACCGTCGCGCCGCTCACGCAGGACGATGCTCGCGACCTCTTCGCGATCATCGGCGCCATCGAGGGGCTCGCGGCGCAAGAGGCCGCCGCCCTCGCGCGCCCGGCCCGCAGGAAACTGGTCGCCACGATGCGCGAGCTGAACGGCGGGCTCCGGCAAGCAGCGGCTGCCACGCGTCCCGATCCCATGCGCATCTTCCATCTGGACACGAGCTTCCACCAGAGCTACGTCGAGGCCGGAGCGGGGCCCCGCCTGCTCGCGCTCCACAACGCGATCAAGCCACAGGCGGAGCGCTACGTCCGGCTCTACACCAGCGCGCTCGTCGACGAAATCGCGCAGTCAGTGGTGGAGCACGAGCGGATCATCGAGGAGATCGACACCGGCGGCG
>QHVD01000009.1:9490-16877 GCA_003222235.1 Gemmatimonadota bacterium
TCGGGAACAGATGGAAGTACATCGCCACGACCATGGGCACGAGCACGAGCGAGTTGTACAACAGGTGCAGCTCCACGCGCGGGATCCACAACTGGACGATGCTGACCGGGACCGGCGATCCGAACAGATTCCGACCGGCGATGACCTGCCCCTGGAGCAGCGCGTGCTCGATGTGATGCCAGAACTGAATGACCAACGCGGCCATCCACCAGTGGCGCGACCGGCCCGAGAAGCCGGGCAGGAGGAGCCATATCCCCGCCAGCATGATCACGGCGTAGCCATAGTGCAGCACTTCGGAGTGCACCAGCCAGGGGAGCCATTGTCCCAACACCCCGCGCGCCTCGTGGACCGGCCAGTGGAGCGCGTACACCTGGAACGCCTGGACGAGATGCTCCGCCAGGTGCGCGAGCACGATGACCATGAAGATTCGGAGGGCGCGCTTGTGCCACGCGCCGTTGAGCGCGACGATGAACGGGGGCGCGGAAACAGGGCGTGTCATGGACGATCCGACAGGTCGACTCAATTCTGGCGGCTGTACGCGGTCTCGGCAACCACCACGGGCCGGGCGAGCGGGGGCGATCATTAAGGAGTAACGAAGAACTCCGCCATGTTCTCAGTCGCCGCCGCCCCCGGAACGAAGAACAGCAAGGACGGTTCGGGCGATCCGATCGTCTACGCTGGGAAATACTAGACGTCTAGACGTCTAGACGGCTAGACGGCTAGTAGCTACAGTCGCCCCCGGCGTTTGAGCTCCAGGTACCGGGCGACCACCGCCTGGGCCGCCCGCTCGGGCGGGACGTCCAGCACGATCACGCCGGCGCGCCGCATGTGGCCGAGCGCCTCCTCCCGCGCGTGCAGCAGCTCCTCGGCGGCCGCCTTGCGAAACGCGTCGCGCACCACCGTGGGCCGCAGGCCGGCGAGGGCGTCGAGCTCGGAGTTGCGCAGCGTAACGGCGAGCGGCAGGTGGCGCGGCCGCAGTGACGCCACGTTGGCGACGAGGGCGTCCGAGGCGAACCGGTCGATCACGTCCGTGAACAGGACCGTGAGGGCACGCTTGCGGTTGCGCGCGGCCAGATAGCGGAACGCGCCCGGGTAATCGGGCTCGACGAGCTTCGGCTCCACCACCGTGAGGACATCGAGCACCCGCTTCAGGCCGAGCCGGCCGCGCTGCGGGGCGACGAAGTGCCGCACGCCGTCGGCGAACGTCATGACGCCGACGTTGTCGTCGTGCTGCACGGCCGCGTAGGCGAGCTCGAGCGCCGCCTGGACGACGTAGTCGAGCCGCGAGACCCCGGCGATCTCCGCCGTGAGCAGCCGGCCCGTGTCCAGCACCAGCAGCACCTGCTGGCGCCGCTCCGCCTCGTATTGCCGGGTGATCACCTTGCGGCGCTTGGCGGTGGCTTTCCAGTCGATGTGGCGGAGATCGTCCCCGGGGACCCACTCGCGCAGCGACTCGAACAGCCGCCCCTCGCCGAGCTGCCGGATGGGCCGGAGGCCCTGTTCGCGGCGCCGCCTCGCCTGGCTGACCGACGCCCGCAGCCGCATCGAGACGAGCGGCGGGTACACCGCGACGTCCCACGGTAGCGACATGGTGTGCCGGCGCCGCCCCAGCCCGAGCGGCCCGATGGAGTCCACGACGAACGCCCCCGCGGTCTCGCGTCCCCGCCGCACGGGGACGACGGCCACGGTCTCCCGCGCCTCGGCGCGCGGCCTCACGGTAACGGCCCGCGGCGCCTGCAGGCCGCCCAGGAGATCAGGCCGCACCTCGCGCACGCGCAGCGCGGCCCGGCGCCGGGCGGCGTTGCGCCAGCGGTAGCTGACCTCGCCCCCGTGTCCCACGGCGAAGCCGGGTGGAGCGTCCCGCCCCACGGTGAACCCCCGCGCGCCCGCCGGAACGGCACGCCGCGCGTCCAGCCACACCGCGACGAGCAGCGCGACGTCGGCCGTGAGCATCGCGTCGAGCGCCCAGGGGATCCAGAAACCCAGAAGGCCGAGGGCCGCGAGCGCGGCACCCACGCCGAGCGCGCGCCGGGTCCAGAGCAGCCCAGCGCGCGCTCCGACGATATACCACACCGCCCAGAACGCCCCCAAGACCCCGGAGTACAGCGCCCAGTCGAGAGGGCTCACGCCGTGGGGACTTCCGTCTTGTCGAGGATTGCCTTGAGGGCCGCGTCCGCCGTCACGCCCTCGAGCTCGAGCTCCGGGGCGACGCTCACCCGGTGACGCAGCACGGTCGGCGCGAGCGCTTTCACGTCGTCGGGAACCACGTAGTCGCGGCCGTCGAGGAGCGCCGCGGCTCGCGCCGCCTTGAGGAGCGATACGCCCGCCCGCGGGCTCGCTCCGAGGGTGAGCGAGGCGGCGTCCCGCGTCGCTCGCACCACGGCCGTGATGTACGCCGTGATCTGCGGCTCTACGCGGATCGCCTCCACGGCCTGCCGCAACCGCTCGAGACCTGCGCCGTCGGTCACAGGCCGGACACCGTAGGTGGCGGGCCGGTCGGCCTCGAACCCGGCGACGTAGCGCTGCAGCACGTCGCGCTCATGGGCCGCGTCGGGATAACCGACCGTCACCTTCGCCGTGAAACGGTCCAGCTCCGCCTCCGGCAGCGGGTAGGTCCCCTCGAACTCGATCGGGTTCTGGGTGGCGAACACCGTGAACACCGCGGACAGGGAGTGGCCGGCGCCGTCCACCGTGACCGTGCGCTCCTGCATGGCCTCGAGCAGCGCCGCCTGTGTCTTGGCGGGGGCGCGGTTGATCTCGTCGGCGAGGACGAGGTCGGCGAAGATCGGGCCCGGCCGGAACGTGAACTCGTGCGAGCCGGTCAGGATGCTGACGCCCGTTATGTCGGCGGGCATGAGGTCGGGCGTGAACTGGATGCGCTGGAACTTCACGTCGAGCGCCAGGGCCAGTGTGCGCACCAGCAGCGTCTTCGCGGTGCCGGGCACGCCCTCGAGCAGCACGTGGCCGCGCGCGAGCAGGCAGACCAGGGCGTCGCGCGTCGCCGCCTCCTGGCCCAGCACCACCTGGCGCAGCGCCGCTAGGATGTCGCGCGCGTCGGCGAGGGGCGAAGCTCCTCCCACACGTCCTCCACGGCCTGGGCGGCTGCGAGCGCGCGCTCGGGGCCGCCGGGTTGGGTGACGATCCGCTGAAGCCGCCGGACCGCGTCACGGCCCGCGGGCGTGGCCAGGGCGAGCTCGAGCCCGGCGAGCCACGAACCCATCTGCGCGGCGCGCGGCACGCCCGCGCGCCCCAGCCGCCGCCGCAGCCCCGAGACCGTGAGATCAACGGCGGTCTCCACGCCGGCCGCGCCCTCGAGCCCGGCCGCGAGCGCCTCCAGGTGCTCGAGTGGCGAGCGTCGCCGTCTCTCGATCACCTGCTGGGCCGGGCCGAAGCGCACCGCGGCCATCGCGAGTCCCACGACCACAACGGCCACGACCTGCAAGACCGCCCAGCCGGCCGGCGTACCCGCGAGCCAGCCTACGAACAGGCCCGCAACCGAGCCGGAACGGCCGAAGCCCTGATGATACTCGTCCCACGTGACCCGCCCTGGCCACCGCCCATGTCCCCCGCCCCGCGGCGGCACCAGCAACGGCGCCACGAAGTAGGGAACGTCACCCGCGCGCCACGCGCGGTTCCGAAAATACCCCACGTCGGCGACGAGCGTGACGCTCCCGGCGCCGTACCTTAGTCGCAGCGCCGCAGGCCGGCCGTCGGCGAGGCGCAGCAGCGTGTCCGCCACGGGCGGTGGCAGCGTCTCACATTCGTCCTGCTCACTCGGACCGCCCCGCACGCGGCGCCTTGCCTCGAGATCAGTGAGCGGCTGCAGGAAATCGGCGACGGGCGGGAGCTCGAGCCCCTTCGGGGAGACGACGGCGAAGGTGTCCGCCGGGAAGAAGCGCCGGCCCTGCGAGGTGCTCCAGCCCACGCAGCGGGTGATCCCGCCACCCGCGCCCGCCGCCACCACGGCCCTGCCCGCGCGCACGAGCCGCACGACCTGGGCGAGCTCGGCCGCCAGCAGCTCCTGAGGCGGGTCGAGCACGACGAGCACCGCCGTCGCCGCCCGGCGCGCATCGCTCTTCCCGAGATCGAAGAGGGGCGTGCGCCGCCGCTCGACCGGAATGCCCAACCGCACGAGGACGTCGTACAGGGCGCGGCTCCCCAGTGGCCCCGAGAGCAGCGTCGAGGCGCGCAAGTCCAGCTCGGGCCCGGAGCCCGCGCTCCGGCGACCCGCCACTACGGCGACGGTGATCGCGAGCGCGAGCAGCAGGACCAGCCCGAGCTCAAGCCGGCGCGACATGCTGCAACACGAGATCGGCGGCGGCGGCGAAGTCCCGGTATTCCGGGTCCGCGCACGGTACCGCCCCGAACACGTGGCGGTACAGCCGGCCGACGAGAGCCGCGAGGGAGGCGCGCCCCGAGGGATCGAGCCGCGCCTCGTTCACGTACTCCGCCGGCGTCTTGGACGGGTGGAAGACGACCGCCCGGCGCTGCTCGAGCGCCAGCACGAGCGCGACGAAGCGGTGCGCGATCGCCTCGGCGTAGCGGCCCTCGCGCGCCAGCGCTTCCGCCCGCTCGCGATGCGCCCGCGCGTCCTCCAAGCGCACGCCGCCGGCCGCGACCGCGCGCTCGGTCGGGCGCGCGGTCGGGCGCGTAATCCGCCACACCACCCACCCGATGTGCGCCACGAGACCCGCGAGGAGGACCATGAGCGCCACCATTAGCATCCGATAGCCGCCGGGGTGCGCCGTTTGCAACGTCCCGAGCCAGTCGAGCACGCGGTACCACAGCTCCAGGAGCCATTGCCACAGGGTCCGGCCCTGCACCCAGCGGTACTCCGGCCGTGCGAATACGTCGCCCAGCGCGCGGCGCAGCGAGTCCGGCGCCACGCCCTGTGCCGGGCCGGCGAGCATCGGGCCGAGCGTCAACCGATCCCCAGCTGGCGGCCGAGTACCTCGAGGTCGAACGCTTCGCGGCGTACCCGCAGGTCGTAGTACATCAGGGTGAAGACGCAAGCGAGCAGCGGGGTCATCACAATCGGCAGCACGCTCGCGGCGACCTCGAACACCCGGCTCAAGACCGGCGCGCTCGCCGTCAACGCGCCACCGATGGCGCCCGCGACCGCGACCGGTATCCAAAAGATGATGAAGGCGACGACCGCAACGGCGAACACTTTGAGCTTGAAGCCGCGGGTCAGCGTCCAGGAGCGTCCGAACGCGTCGAACGAGCTTCCGAGGTCCTCGAGCACGACGACCTGGGTCGTCAACCCGTAGCCACAGGCGACGAAGACAACGAACCACAGCGCCGCCGCCCCCAACGCGGCCCCGAAGAGCACCGCAACGACCCCGCCGCCTTTGGCCAGAACCGGGACGAAGACGGCCGCCACGACCCCCACGACGGCGGCGGACAGACCGACGATCAGGCCATACCCGAACCCGACGACGAACAGCGGCCAGACCTTCGACATGGCAAAGGTGACGGCGTCGCCCAGCTGCGGGGCGCGACCGAGGTAGGAGTCCGAGATGATGCGCACCGCGCTGGCGGTGAGCACGAGGCTCCCAAAGTACTGGAGCACGTTCGCGAAGATGTAGAGCACGGGGTGCGCCAGTTGGCCGCCCCCCACCTGCACGTAGACGTTCGCCGCCACCGGCAGCCACAGGGCCACCAGGCCCACCTGCAGCAGCAAGCCGAAATGCCTCCGGTACACGGCCAGACCCGCATCCAGAATCTCACCTACACGCATCGGTCTGAGCTCCGCCATGCGCGCTCCCTCGGCTGGGGGGATGCCGCTAAGATGAGGCCATGGAGACCGTTCCGCGAGACCGCTTCACGCCGGCCGAGCTGCGCCAGCGGTTGGGCGTGGAGACCCCCGAGCACGTCGAGGTGCACTTCGACCTCGCCGGGGTCGGTTCACGCGCCGCCGCGGCGATCATCGACACCGTGCTCATCGTCCTGGGGCTCCTCGCGCTCTGGATTGCCGGCAGCGCGCTCGGCGGGCTGTCGGGCGGTGGCGAGCCCACCGGCTGGGCGCTTGCCGCTGTCATTCTACTCTCGTTCTTCACCTTCTTCGGCTATTTCGCTCTCTTCGAGGCGCTGAACGGCGGTCGCACACCCGGGAAGCAGGCGTTGGGCATCCGCGTGGTGATGGAGACCGGCCACCCGGTCACGCCCGCGGCCGCCGTGGTGCGAAACCTCGTACGCCTTATCGACTGCTACCTGCCGCTCCTCCCCTTCCTGCCCGGCTTGCTCATGGTGTTCCTGCAGCGCCGTAACCAGCGTCTCGGCGACCTGGCGGCGGGCACGATCGTCGTGCGGGATCACCCCACCGAGTGGACCCTGGGCGCCGGACAGCCGGCTGCGGCGGCGGAGCCGATCGAAGCCGGCCCCCCCGAGCTCTCCGACGACGAGTTCCGGCTGCTCGACCAGTTCCTGGCCCGCCAGGACCACCTCAACCCGCGGGTCCAGGTGCGGCTCGCCACCGAGCTGGCGCGGCGCTTCCAGGATCGGGTGCCGCGCCGCACGGCGGACGCGGACAGCTATCTCGCCGGGCTGCACGCCGAGGAGCAGCGCAAGCGCCGCAGCCGGTTCGCGACGCGCGCGCAGGTCGGTGCGGCCGGGCGCACTACCGTCACGGCGGAGCGCTTCGTGGCGAAGAAGCGCGACGGCTGGGAGGCGTTTCACGCCCTGGCGCGGCGCGTGGAGCGCGCGGGGGTCGGCGCGCTCCCACCGCGCCAGATCCCCGCGTTCGCGGCCCGCTATCGCGAGGTGGCGGCGGATCTCGCCCGGGCCCGGACCTACGGCGTGGATCCCCGCGTGATCGAGTATCTCGAGCGGGTGGTGAGCGCCGGCCACAACGCGCTGTATCGCGCCCGGAGCCGCCCCCGAGCCCCGCTGATCCGCTACCTGGTCCGGGACTTCCCCGCCGCAGTCGTGCAGTCGCACCGCTACGTCCTGGCCGCGGTGCTGCTGTTCGCCGTGCCCGCCGCCATCGGTTACGCCATCATCCGCACGCGGCCCGGGGTCGCCGATGAGGTGATGTCGCCTGTGATGGTGAGCCGCGCCGAGCAGGCCGCCGAGAACGAGGCCCGGGGGATCGGCTACGCACAGTCGCGTCCCGAGGAGCTGCCCGTCATCGCGTCGGCGATCATCACCAATAACATCGGGGTCTCCTTCTGGGCGTTCGTGGGCGGGATGCTCGCCGGGACGCTCACAGTGTGGATGCTGGTCGTGAACGGGCTCCAGCTCGGTATGGGCTTCGGGCTGTTCGTCAACTACCACGCGGGCGGCTATCTCGCGACCTTCATCGCGGGGCACGGCTGGCTCGAGCTGACCGCGATCTTCATCGCGGCGGGGGCGGGGTTCCGGCTCGCGGGCGCGTTCATCGCGCCGG
>QHVD01000010.1 GCA_003222235.1 Gemmatimonadota bacterium
CCACGGTTTCCAGGATCTGGCGCATCTTGCGCGCGAGAGACTCGATCTGCTTGAGGCTCGTCACCGTCTCCTGATCGTATCCCTCGGCGCGCAGCAGTAGCAGCTGGGTCTCGGCGAGCAGCGCCGCCAGAGGATTCGACAAATCGTGTCGCAGCGTGCGGAGCGGGTTGCCGGCCTCGGCCATCACAGCAGCGAGCGGTACAGGTCGCGAAT
>QHVD01000011.1:0-14485 GCA_003222235.1 Gemmatimonadota bacterium
GGAGGGCTTCGAGTTCTAGAGGGAGAAGTTCAGCCCACCCTCGATGTTGAACGACGTGGTACTCGCGAACACCAGCTTCGCCTCCGCGAACGGCTTGAACGGCCGCGCCCGCCGGCCCTCCCAGCCGGCGAACGCGTTCGCCCCGGCGCGACTGTTCCCGGTGGAGTGCAGGAAGGCGAACCCGCCGCCGAAATAAAAGAAGCCGTACGCCGTCGGCGGATGGTACTTGAGGTCGGCGTTGAGACGGTACGGCGACCCCGTCTCGCCGGGATAGAACTCGGCCGACGGGACGAGCTGCCAGCGCCGTCCGACGGGGAGGTTGGCCTGGCCGCCGACGAACACGTGGTCCAGCTCGAAGTCGTATCCGATCCTAGGGCCCGCCGACGGGCGCTCGACCCGCACAGCCCGCCCCCGGCGCACACGCCGCTGGGCGCGGGCCGGCGGGGCGAGAAGGGTGAGCCCGAGCAGGATGACGGCGCTTCGTACTGCGAGGGCCTTCACGGGGCCACTCCTCGGTTGACGCCCGCTCACTCAATAGGCAGGCACCGGGGGAAAATCAAGACCGGCGCCCGTATGTCTTACGCCGCCACCCGCGCCCCGCAGGAGTGGCAATACCGGGCTTCCTGCTCGAGGGACGTGCCGCACCGCGCGCAGTAGCCGGGGGCGGACCCGAGCCGACGGCCGCATTCCGAGCAAAACTGAGCGTGGGATTCCGGGCGGGGACCATGGGTGGGGCACGCGGGAAGCGGGATGCGGGATGCGGGATGCGGCGCGAGCGCCGCCGTTCCGCCTCCCGCATCCCGCATCCCGCTTCCCGCTTGTTCAGAACGCAGCGCCGCCAACGCCTCGGTCGTGTATCTGCGCTTCAGAGCGTCGTAGTCCGCATCCGAGAGCTTCCCGGTGGCCCGGTCGAACTCGATCTCCTTCAGCGCCCGGAGCGCCACGGCCCGCGGGGACAGGTCGTCCTCCGGGTCCTCCCCCTCCTCCCCGTATCCGGTTTCCCGTATCCCGTTTCCCGCCTCCCCCTCGCGGCGCGGCCACAAGATGGGCTTCAGGATGAAGAACACCGCGCCCACCGCGAGGAAGAACCCCGCCAGGAGCTCGAGCACGGGTTAGAGCGAGAACTTCTCGAGCTCGCGGTCCAGCCGTTCGAGCTCTTCGGGGGAGGCTGCGACGTCGACGTGCGGGGACACGGCCGGCTCCCGCCCTGCGGCGCGCGTCCAGCGCCGCAGCACCAGCGTGAGGATCACCCCAGCCGCGAGGATGGCGAGCGAGGGCACGAAATAGCCCGCGAGGTTGAAGCCGCGCCTGGGCGGAGCCATCAGGATCGCGACGCCGTTTTCCTTCACGAAGGCGTCGATGATCTGCTCCGCGGTCCTGCCCTGCGCCGCCAGAGCGAGCACGCGGCGGTGCATCGCGGCGGCGAGCGCCAGCACCCGGCGATGCATCGCCGGACTGGTGGTGCAGGTGAAGTCTGTGGTGCGGCAGGTGTAGACGTCCTGATTGCAGCCGCAGGTGCAGCGGATCCGTTTCTCGATCGCCTGAATCGCGGCGTCGTTGTCCCTGGCGGTGACGGGGTCGACGGGTCTCCCGGCCCTGGACGGGTCCCAGAGTCTGCCTGAGGGGCCGGTGCCCGGGAGAGAATCCGGAGTTTGAAGCGTTGCAGGACGCCACGACGCCATGTTCCAAGAGGTGAAGAACAGGCTGCTGGCGCCGAGCGTCAGGAATCCCCGACGGCTCAGTTGCAACGTGGCGTCGTGGCGTCGTGTAACGGTCATGTCCCTTCCCCCACCAGCTTGACCGCGTACCCCGCCTGGGTGCGCCTCACCGCCGGCGTCCCACCCGGCCACATGACGATCACGCCGCCCAGCGCCACGATCATTCCGCCGTACCACACCCACCAAACGAGCGGGTTGATCGTGAAGCGGAACACCGCCTGCTCCGTGCCGCCCACCACGCCGGCGAGGACGCCGTACAGGTCCTCGCGCACATCGCTGATGATGCCGACCTCGGTCGACGGCTGGAACGTGGGCCGGCCCAGGGCATCCACGTGCTGGCGCTTCTCGGTCGTGAGGATCCCGGTCTTCTTCCCGTTCCGGTACACCTCGACCGTCGCCGCCGTGACCTGCCGGTTCAGGGCGTCGTACTGCGAGATGCCCAGGTGGGTGAAGGTGTAGGTCCAGCCGTAGGGGCTCTTGAGCGACACCGATTCACCCGGCCGGAGCGTGGCCTCGGTCTCCGTCTTGAACGCCATGCCGGCGAACGCGATGAACAGGATCACGATGCCGGTGTGCACGATGTAGCCGCCGTAGCGCCGGCGGTTGCGGGCGAGGAGGCGACCCAGGGCGAGCGCGTAGCCCTCGCCGTACTGGCGGTGGCGGGCCCCTGCCCCGCGCGCGAACTCCTGCACCACGGTGGCCAGGACGAACGCGCCCAACCCGATCGCCATCAAGGCGGAAAAGTCGCGCATCCCGCCGACCAGCAGGACGAGGAGGGTGAACGCGCCTACGGTCGCGGGCACCGCGAACTGGCGGCGCAGGTTCGGGAGCGACGCGCGGCGCCACGCGACCAGCGGTCCGACGCCGGTGAGCCCGAGGAGCGCGAGGCCGAGCGGGATGTTCACCTGGTTGAAGAACGGCGGTCCGACCGTGACCTTCGTCCCCTGGACCAGCTCCGAGAGGATCGGGAACAGGGTGCCCCAAAGGACGGAGAACGCGATCCCCACGAGCAGCAGGTTGTTGAACAGGAAGCTCGCCTCGCGGCTCACCATGGACTCGAGCCTCGCCTCGGCGTCGAGAAGCGGCAGCCGGGTGGCGTACAGCGCGAAGCTCGCGGTCCCCGCGGCGATCAGGAAGAAGAGGAAGAAGTAGCCGACGTTCGACTGCGTGAACGAGTGCACGCTCGAGATCACACCGGAGCGGGTGATGAACGTGCCGAAGATCGACAGGAGCCACGACCCGATGATGAGCGCCAGGTTCCACTTCTTCAGCATCCCGCGCTTCTCCTGGATCATCACCGAGTGCAGGAACGCCGTCATGGTGAGCCACGGCAGGAGCGACGCGTTCTCCACGGGATCCCACGCCCAATACCCGCCCCAGCCCAGCTCCACGTAGGCCCACCACATCCCGAGGCAGATCCCGATCGAGAGGAACAGCCACGAGAGCAGCGTCCACTTGCGGATGGCGACCAGCCAGTCCACGTCGAGCCGCTTCGAGAGCAGCGCGGCCATCGCGAACGCGAACGGAATGGTGATCGAGATGTAGCCGAGGTAGAGCATCGGCGGATGAAACACCATCCCGGGGTTCTGGAGCTGCGGGTTCAGACCGCTGCCGTCGAGCGGGGTGTAGGGGAGCCGCCGGAACGGATTCGCGTGCGCGAACAGCATCACCGAGATGAAGAACGCGGCCACGGAGCAGACGACGGCCGCCACGTAGGGGAGGTACTCGCGGTGCCGGCGCGCCGTGAAGACCATCGCGAGCGACCCGAACAGCGACAGCACGGTCGCCCAGAAGAGCAGGCTTCCCTTCTGTCCCGCGTACAGCGCCGACCAGGTGTAGAAGACCGGGAGGTTCTGGCTGGTGTAGGCCGCGACGTATTCGACGTTGAAATCGTGCTGGAACAGGGCCCACTCGAGCGAAAACACGGCGACGAGGAGGGCCGCGCACATCGCAAACACCGCGTGCCGGGCGCTCTGCCGCAGCTCCGGCTGCCCGCGCAAACCGCCCACGAACCCGGCCAGCGCGCCCCAGATCCCCACCAGGAAAGCGAGCCACAGGCACAGGTTGCCGAGGACGGTCATCTAGGCTTTGGGGACCGCTTCGTAGCGCGACCCGCACTTGGCGAGCACGTTGGTCGCGTGGATGACGCCGTCCTTCCGGAGGCGGCCCTCGACCACGACCTCGACGGAATCGTTGAAGGTGTCCGGTGGCACGCCGCGGTAGACGACCGGATAGCGGGCACCGCCATCGGTGACCTGGAACGTAAGCGTCCGGGTCGCGACGTCGCGCGTGACGCTTCCCGGCACCACCCGCGCGCCGACCTTCATCCCCACGTCATAGAATGAGGGATCGACCGCGATCTTCTGCGACAGCTCACTGGGCGTGAGGAAGTACTGCCCGGTGGCTTTGACCCCCGAGGCCATCAGGTACCCGACGGAGCCGACGATCAACGCGGCTCCGATGGCGAACTTCGTGCCGGCGTTCATGCTCAATTATACCTCCCGTTGCCGCGCCTGCTCCATCGCCCACTCCACGGCCGCCTGGGGCGTCGCGACCCGGGGGAGATCGAGCGTGGACACGAAGGCATCGTGCAGGCCCACGACGGGGGTATTGATCCGTTGCGCCAGCGCGATCTCGGACAGCGTACCCCACCCGCCCCCGATCGCGATCACGGCATGCGCCGCGCGCACGATGAGCGCGTTGCGCATCTCGCCCATCCCGGTCGCGATCGGCACGTCGATATGGGGATTGGCCTCCTCCGCGTCCACGCCCGGGAGCAGGCCGACGGTGAGGCCGCCCCCCTCCTTCGCGCCGCGCGCGGCGGCTTCCATCACGCCTCCCAACCCGCCGCACAGGAGCACCGCACCCCGCTCCGCCAGGAGGCGTCCGACCGTCCCCGCCCACTCCGCCTCCTCCGACGTGCACCAGCTGCCGCCGACCACCGCGACGAGGACGCGTCTCACCAGCGCGCGTGGCGGCCCGCGGCCGCCCAGTGAAGCGTCGTCTCGACCGCGCGGCGCCATTCGGCTTCGCGGGCGCGCACGGCTCGGGCGTTCGGACCCGGCAGGAAGCGCGTGAAGCGGCGCGCGGCGAGGAACTCCTGCGGGGCCTTCCACACGCCGACCCCGAGCCCCGCGAGGGCGGCGGCGCCGAGCGCCGTGGTCTCGACGACGTCGGGTCGCGCCACCGGCACGCCCAGGAGGTCCGCCTGAAACTGCATCAGCCAATCGTTCGCCGCGGCGCCGCCGTCCACCTGGAGCGCGTGCAGCCGCAGCTTCGCGTCCGCCGTCATCGCGGCGAGCACCTCCTTGGTGCTGAACGCCATCGCTTCCAGGGCGGCGCGGGCGAGGTGCGCCCGCCCGGTCCCGCGGGTGATCCCCACGATAGTGCCCCGGGCGTTCGGCTCCCAGTGCGGCGCGCCCAGGCCGACGAACGCCGGGACGAAGTAGACGCCCCCGGTATCGGGCACGTCGCGCGCGAGCCGCTCGGTATCGGCGGCGCGCTCGATGAGGCCGAGCCCGTCGCGCAGCCACTGGATTGCCGCACCGGCGATGAAGACGCTGCCCTCCAGCGCGTACACCGGCTCGCCGCGCGGACCGCAGGCGAGCGTAGTGATCAGCCCGCGCGCCGCGGCGGCCCGCCGCTTGCCGGTGTTGAGCAACAGGAACGCTCCCGTGCCGTACGTGTTCTTCGCCTGCCCCGGCGCGACGCAGCCCTGCCCGAACAGGGCCGCCTGCTGGTCGCCCGCCATCCCCGCCACGGGGATCTCCACCCCCAGATGCTCGGCCTCGCACACGCCGAAAATCCCGCTCGAGCTCCTGGGCTCGGCCAGCGCCTCGCGTGGCACGCCGAACAGGCGCAGCAGCCGCTCGTCCCAGGCGCGCGCGCCGATGTCGTACAGCATGGTGCGCGACGCGTTGGTATGATCGGTGGCGAAGGTCTTGCCGTTCGTCAGCCGGAACAGGAGCCATGTGTCGATCGTGCCGAACACCGCCTCGCCCGACCTCACGCGCCGCTCGAGCCCGGGGACGTGCTCGAGCAGCCACTCCATCTTGGTGGCGGAAAAATAGGGATCGAGGACGAGGCCGGTGCGCGCGCGAATCAGCGCGCCCTTGCGCTGCTTCGCGAGCTGCCGGCAGCGCGTCGCGGTGCGCCGGTCCTGCCACACGATCGCGCGATAGAGCGGCCGCCCCGTGCCACGCTCCCACACGCACACCGTCTCGCGCTGGTTGGTGATCCCGAGCGCCGCGGGGACCACGTTCGCCTGTTGCCGAGCCTCGCGCGCCGCCTCGAGCGTGATGCGGAGAATGTCCTCGGCGTCGTGCTCCACCTCGCCCGGGTGCGGGAAGTGCTGCGTGAGCTCGCGGTACCCGCGGCCAAGCACGCGCCCGTCCTGAGCCACCACCAGGGCGGTGCTGCCGGTCGTCCCCTGGTCGATCGCGAGGACGGCGGTCACGGATCGGCCTCTCCCCCGAACGGCGGCTGCATTACGCCCCGGTCCGTGAGATAGGCGGTGACGTAGCGCGCCGGCGTCACGTCGAAAGCCGGGTTCAGCGCTGCGACTTGCGCCGGGGCCACCGGCCGGCCGGCGAGGGCTTTGACTTCTTCGGGCGGCCGGTGCTCGATGGGAATCCGCTCTCCGTCCTCGAGCGACGGATCGATCGTCGACGACGGCGCGGCGCAATAGAACGGCACGCCATGGTGGAGGGCCAGCACCGCCAGCGGGTAGGTGCCGATCTTGTTCGCGAAGTCCCCGTTGGCGGCAATGCGGTCGGCGCCCACGATAACCAGGTCGATCTTCGCCTGGCGCAGCAGGGCGCCCGCGGCGGCGTCGGCGATCAGCGTGCACGAAATCCCGGCGTGCGTGAGCTCCCAGGCCGTGAGCCGCGCTCCCTGAAGCACCGGCCGCGTCTCGTCCACGAACACGTGCACCCGCCGGCCGGCCTCGTGAGCGAGATAGACCGGCGCCAACGCCGTCCCGATTCCGCCCGTCGCCAGGGCGCCGGCGTTGCAGTGGGTGAGCAGGCTGGCTCCGTCCGGGACCAGCGGCAGGCCCGCCTCACCGATCTTCCGGCACATGGCGCGGTCCTCCTCCCAGATGGCCGTCGCCTCGGCGTGCAGCCGCTCCCAGATCGCCGCTCCGTCGCCCGGCGTCGCCGCCGCGACGCGCGTCATGCGGTCGAGCGCCCAGCGCAGATTCACCGCCGTCGGCCGGGCCGCGGCGAGCAGCCGCACCAGCTGCGGGAGACAGGCGAGAAAGGTCTCACGCGGCGCCGCCCGAAGCTCGCGCGTCCCGGCGACGAGCCCCATCGCCGCCGTGATGCCGATCAGCGGAGCGCCTCGCACCTGGAGCGTCCGGATCGCATCCGCCACGGCGTCGGCGCTCTCCAGGTCGCGCTCGATTTGCGCCTCCGGAAGGGCGCGCTGGTCGATGATGCGGACGGCGCCGCTCGGCGACCAGGCGATGGCCTGGATGGTCATGGGCAAGAAGCTAATGCGGAGTGCGGAATGGGGAATGCGGAGTGTAAGTGGAAGACCGAACACCAAAACGAACCCCACCCTGCAATTCCGCACTCCGCATTCCGCATTCCGCATTCGGTGCTTGCCCCATCCGTGACAGAACGCGGACGACCCAATCGTTTACTTACATGGCAGCGAGCCACGAAAGAGCGGGAGCCGAATGCGAAGCGCGCGCAGCGGGCCGGGCGGTCGCGCACTGACGAGGCTGGTCACCGCACTGCTGCACGCCGGGGCCGCGAGCGTTGCGGCGCAGGCGCCGGCGCGCCCGGACACGACGGTCCCGGCGGGGACGGTTGTCGGCTCTGTGGTAGCGGCTCAGACCGGCGGCCCGCTGGAAGACGCGCTGGTCCTGCTCGAGCCGGCGCCGGCCGGCGCCATGCCCCCGGCGCCCGGCGGCCCGTCTTTCTGGGGAGGCGGCCGCGCCGCCCGCACCGACGCGAGCGGCGCGTACCGCTTCGACGGCCTGGCGGCCGGCCGCTACGGGCTGCACGTCCGGCGGCTCGGCTACCGTCCGGCGAGCCTCGAGATCGACCTGCGCGGCGATTCGCCTCTCCGCGTTTCCGTCGGGCTCGTGGTCGTGCCGAACGCCCTCGAAGCGGTGGACGTCGCGGGAGCCTCGCCGGCTCCGATCGCCATTCTCCGCGCCGATGCCGACGCGGCCGGGCGCGCGCGCCTGATGGCAGAGGAAGACCGCCGCGGCCGGTTTCTCGCGAGCGACACGCGTGCGCTGACCGCCGCCGATCTGACGGAGGCGGTCACCCTCGGCGAGACCGACCTGTTCCGCGCCCTGCAGCGGCTCCCGGGCGTCGCGACACGCGACGACTTCACCGCCGAGCTGTGGACGCGGGGCGGCCGGTGGACCGACACCCGCGTGACCTTCGACGGTCTGCCCCTGTTCAGCCCCGTGCACGTCGCCGGCGTCTTCGCCGGCGTAGACCCCGACGCAGTCGGCTCGGCGTTCTTTCATCCGGGCGTGCGCCCGGCGGCTTCGGGCGAGGGAGCCGCGGCGACGCTCGACCTGAGGTCACGACCCGCCACGGAGCCGGGGCTCCATGGGTTGGCCGAGCTTTCGGTCATCAGCGCTCGGGCGGCGCTCGAGCACGGCCCGAATGGCGCCGGCATCGGCTGGATGCTCGCCGCCCGGCGCTCCTACGTCGACCTCGCCGCAGACCTGCTCGCTGCGCTCAAGAGCGATTCCACGATCGCCGTTCCCTACTCGTTCACGGACCTGGCCGGCCGGCTCGACATCTCGCTCGGCGGGGCGCGCGCTCTCGAGGTGAGCGGGCTGAGTGCGGCGGACGCGCTGCGCGGCACCGTGCCGAACCTGCTGCGTCAAAACCAGGGCCGATGGGGCGACGCGGCTGTCCAGGCGACGCTCGTGACGCCGGTCGGGGGCCTGGTCGCGCGCTTCACGACGGGCGTGAGTCGGTTCGACGTCCGGGTGCGGCCGAGCTGCGCGACGCGGCCGGCAACGTTCTCACCAACCGCACGGTGACATGGTCCAGCACCGACCCTTCGGTGTTCGTGATCGGGAGTGCCTCCGGCCACTCTGTCAGCGTGTTCGGCCACGCCGCCGGGACGGCCTCGCTGCAGGCGTCCAGCGAAGGGAAGACCGGCCAGGCGACCGTCACCGTCACTGCGCCTGCACCGGTGGGCACGGTCACGGTCGTGCCCGAGAGCGCGACCCTGGCGGTCGGTGACAGCGTCTGGTTCAGGGCGGAGCTGCGCGACCCGGCGGGGAATTTGCTCGCCAATCGCATTGTGTCCTGGTCCGTGACCGACAGCTCGGTCATCGACCTCCATGCCTACGGCGCCCAGGCGCTCGTCCAGCCCCGCTCCTCAGGCAGCGCGATCCTGCGCGCCACGAGCGAAGGCAAGAGCGGGGAGGCGAGCATTATCGTGCGGTAGGCAGGTCGGGAAGCGCGATTGAGTGCGGAATTCGGAATGCGGAATGCGGAATGTCAGTGGAGGGTCGAACCGCGGCACGACGCTCCTTGGACATTCCGCATTCCACATTCCGCATTCCGCATTCTTCGTATACCATTCCTCCCCATGAACTACGAAACCCTGCTGTTCGACCTCAAAGACGGCGTCGCGCTGATCACGATCAACCGCCCCGACAAGCTGAACGCGCTGAACGACCAGGTGCTGGAGGAGCTGGGGAGCGCCGCCGAGCGGCTCGCGACGGAGGACCCGATCAAGGGCGCGATCCTCACGGGCGCCGGCCGGAAGGCGTTCGTTGCAGGTGCGGACATCGGCGAGCTCGCGAAGCAAGGCGCCTTCGACGGCAAGGCCCGCGCGCTCCGTGGCCAGGCCGTGTTGCGACGCCTGGAAACCTGCGGGAAGCCCCTGCTCGCGGCCGTGAACGGCTACGCGCTGGGAGGCGGGTGCGAGCTCGCGATGGCCTGCCACCTGCGCATCGCCAGCGAGAACGCCCGCTTCGGCCAGCCGGAGGTCAAGCTCGGCATCGCCCCGGGTTACGGCGGTACGCAGCGTCTGCCCCGCCTGGTCGGGAAAGGCAACGCCCTCTACCTCATTCTGACGGGCGAGATGATCGACGCCGGCGAGGCTCACCGCATCGGCCTCGTCAACAAGGTCGTCCCCGCCGAGCAACTGCTCGCCGAAGCGGAGAAGATGTTGCGGGGTATCCTGGCGATGGGACCGCTCGCGGTGCGGCTGGCGCTGGAGGCGGTGGAGCGGGGGCTCGGCATGACGCTCGAAGACGGGTTGCTCCTCGAAGCGAATCACTTCGGGCTGTTAGCCGGCACGCGGGACATGAAGGAAGGGCTCACGGCATTCCTCGAAAAGCGCGCGCCCAGATTCGAAGGCCGTTGAACCGGTTTCTTGCGGCTTGCGGCTTGAGCCTCGCGGCCAGTTGCTTGTCCGAGCGCCCCCGGCCGGCGCCGCCCGTGGTCTCGATCACCCTCAACAAGGATTCGGTCCGGTCGGCAACGAACCCGCCCGACACGCTCACGGGAACCCTCCGCGCTCAGGACGCCGACGGAATCGACTCCGTCTGGCTGCAGCTCGACGACGACCCGCCCATCGCTGAAGACGGCCTGCTCCAAACGTCGTTTCAGAGTCCATTCCGGGTCGTCGTGCCGGCCGGGTTCAGCTCCGGGGCCCGGCTCCCGCTCACGCTGGAAGCGCGTGACGTCACGGGTTTCCGGAGCGTGCTCGACACGATGGTCCGGGTCGCCCGCGCCGGACCGTGAGCCACATAGACTTAGTAAGTCTTGCCCTGACAATGACTTCTGAGTATTTTGTTCGGGCTGTGGACCCCCGTGGCCCTTTGCGTATGGGAGGCCCCAAGCCTCAAGCCTGGGGCTTCCGTCGCCCCGGGCCTGGGCCCGCGTACTGAAGGGAGCGGATGAGGGATCGCAAGCAACGGCAGCCGATGGTGGTGGGAGACGCGCTCCGCAACTACCTCGCCCGGTCGGGGCTGGGCCGGCGGCTGGCCCAGGCGCAGGTCATCCCCGACTGGCTCTCGCTCGTCGGACCGCAAATCGGAGCAGTCACTCACCCCGAGAGCGTGACGCCGGACGGTACGCTGTTCGTGCGTGTCGCGACGAGCGCGTGGATGTCCGAATTGCAGCTGATGGCGCCGCAGATCATGGCCGCGATCAACGCCGGCCGCGGGGCCGGACGGATCAGGGCGATACGCTGGCTTCTCGCACGCTAGAGCGCTATGCCTAAAGGAAAGGCCGCCGCCCCCAAAGAGACCGATGCGGGCGACTACCAGGCCGACTCGATCCAGGTCCTGAAGGGGCTGGAAGCGGTGCGGCGCCGCCCGGCCATGTACATCGGGTCGGTGTCGGCGCGCGGCCTGCACCACCTCGTCTACGAAGTCGTGGATAACTCGGTGGACGAGGCGCTGGCAGGTCACTGCACGCGCATCGACGTGACGATCCACTCCGACAACGCGATCACGGTCGTCGACAACGGCCGCGGCATCCCGGTCGACATTCACAAGACCGAGAAGAAGCCGGGGGTCGAGGTGGCGCTGACGATGCTCCACGCCGGCGGCAAGTTCGACAAGGCGACCTACAAGGTGTCGGGCGGGCTGCACGGGGTGGGGGTCTCCGTAGTCAACGCGTTGTCGGAGAAGCTGGAGGTGTGGGTGGACCGCGACGGCCAGCGCCATCACATGGCGTTCGAGCGCGGCGAGACGACGAAGCAACTCGAGGTGATCGGCAAGGCGAAGGGCACCGGCACGACCGTCTGGTTCAAGCCGGACCCCACGATCTTCACGGAGACTCGGTTCGACTACGCCACCCTCGCCACCCGGCTGCGCGAGCTCGCCTTCCTGAACAAGGGCCTCACCATCACGCTCAAGGACGAGCGCAAGGGCTCGCTGAAGGAAGAGACGTTCATCTACAAGGGCGGGCTCGCCGAGTTCGTGAAGCACCTGCTCGGCAACCGCAAGGCGCTGCACCCGAAACCGATCACGTTCGAGACCGAGCGGGAGGGAGTCCAGGTCGAGGGCGCGGTCCAGTACGACGACGGTTACAACGACAACACCTTCAGCTTCGTCAACAACATCAACACGCACGAGGGCGGCACCCACCTCACCGGGTTCCGCGCCGCCCTGACCCGCACGATCAACGAATGGGCGAAGAAGGACGGACTCCTCAAGAAGGAGGAGTTCACGCTCACCGGCGACGACGTGCGGGAGGGGCTGACCGCGGTGCTGCACGTCAAGGTGAAGGACCCCCAGTTCGAGGGCCAAACCAAGACGAAGCTCGGCAACTCGGAAGTCGAAGGGATCGTGAAGAGCGTGGTGAACGACGCGCTGGGCGATTTTTTCGACAAGAGCCCGAGCGTGGCGCGCACGATCATCGCGAAGGCGGTGAGCGCGGCGCGGGCGCGCGAGGCGGCGCGCAAGGCGCGCGAGCTGGTGCGCAAAAAGAGCGGTCTCGAGGCGGGCCTGCTTCCCGGCAAGCTCGCCGACTGCTCGCTCACCGACCCGCAGCTGTGCGAGGTGTTCCTGGTCGAAGGCGACTCGGCGGGCGGCTCGGCGAAGCAGGCGCGGGACCGGAGCAACCAGGCGATCCTGCCCCTCCGCGGCAAGATCCTCTCGAACGAGGAGATCCGGACCATGATCACGGCGATCGGCACGGGCGTGGGGGAGGACTTCAACCTCGACGATGCGCGCTACCACAAGATCATCATCATGACCGACGCCGACGTGGACGGCGCGCACATCCGGACCCTGCTGCTCACCTTCTTCTACAAGGAGATGAAGCAGCTCATCGACGCCGGCTACATCTACATCGCGCAGCCGCCGCTGTACCGCCTCGCCAAGGGCAAGGAGGCGTTTTACGCCTACGACGACAAGGAGCGCGAGGGCTACCTCAAACGGCTCGCGAACGGCGAGGGCGGAGGGGGGGGCAGCGGCAACGTGGTCATCCAGCGGTACAAGGGCCTGGGGGAGATGAACCCCGATCAGCTGCGTGATACCACGATGGACCCCACCAAGCGCACCCTGCTGAAAGTCACGATGGAGGATGCGGTGGAAGCGTCGGAGCTGTTCGAGACGCTGATGGGCGACGAAGTCGAGCCGCGGCGGAAATTCATCGAAGAAAACGCGAAGTTCGTCAAGAACCTAGACGTCTAGACGGCTAGACGTCTAGGAATGCACAGTGACCGTATCGCTGATCATCGTTGGGCTGCTGGCAATCGCCCTCCTATGGCTCTTACTCGGCGGGCGCGGCGACGCTCCCGAGCCGACCGCCCGGCGGCGGGTGGACGACGTGATCGATCACGCGGAATTGGAGCAGGCGGAACGGGACGTGCAGGAAGCCCCGGATGAGGAGAGCGTGCGGGATTGGGGCCCGGGGGCTTCAAAGCCTCCGATCGCGTGACACGGGAAGCTCCTCGACGCCGTCCTTCGTGACCCGATGTGAGATCAGCGGGAGGGGCTGCTCCCCGAGGTCGGCGTCGATGCCGATGGCCTTTGAGAGCGCCGCGAACCCGAGCTCGATGCCGCCCGCATCCTTCGCGAACACCGACGCGATCGGCTCGCCGGCCAGCACCTTGTCCCCGGGCTTCGCGGTGATGACGCAGCCCACGGTCGGATCGATCTGGTCCTCCACTGTGACGCGCCCGCCGCCCATCGCGACGATCGCGCGGCCGATCGTCCTGGGCTCGACCGCCGTCACGACGCCCGTCGCCGGGGCGCAGAATACCTCGACGGCGCCCGCCTGCGGCAGAAGCGACGGATCCTCGACCACGTGGGGGTTGCCGCCCTGGGCCTCGATCACCTGCTCGAACTTCTCGGCCGCGATGCCGGAGGCGAGGGCGTTCTCGAGGCGCTGCCGCGCCTTCGTGCTGGTCTGGTCGATCCCCGCCGCGAGGAGCATCTCCACGCCGAGCGCGTAGGTCACCGCCATCAGGTCGGGGGGCCCCTCGCCGCGCAGCCCCAGGATCGCCTCCTCGGTCTCGAGGGCGTTACCGCACGCACGGCCCAGCGGCCGGTCCATCGCCGTGAGCAGAGCCACGGTCGGGCAGCCGCGATCCTCGCCCAGCGCGATCATCGTCTGCGCCAACCCGAGCGCCTGCTCGAGGGCGGGCAGGAACGCACCGCTCCCCCGCTTCACGTCGAGCACCAGGGCGTTCAGTCCCTCCGCGAGCTTCTTCGACATGATGCTCGCCGCGATGAGGGGGATCGCTTCGACCGTGCCCGTGACGTCGCGCAGCGCATAGAGACGCCGGTCCGCGGGAGCGATCTCGGCCGTCTGGCCGATCATCACGCAGCCGATCTTCACCGTCTGCGCCTTGGCCTCGACGAGCGAGAGCCCGGTGCGGAACCCGGGGATCGCCTCGAGCTTGTCGAGCGTCCCGCCGGTGTGGCCGAGCCCGCGCCCCGACATCATCGGCACGGCGACCCCGCATGCCGCCACGAGCGGGGCGAGCACGAGCGACACCTTGTCGCCCACGCCCCCCGTCGAGTGCTTATCCACGCGGGGCGTGGCCCACCCCTCGAAGGCGAGCCGCGACCCGGAAGCGAGCATCGCGTCGGTGAGCGCTGCGAGCTCGTGGCGCTCGAGCCCGCGGAACACCACCGCCATCAGCAGGGCGGCCATCTGGTAGTCGGGGACGCGGCCCGCCGTGTAGGCGGCGACCAGCGCCGACCACTCCTCCGGCGTCAGCGCCCCGCCGTCGCGCTTGCGCTCGATGAGCGGCGCGGCCAACATTACCGGCGCCCCTCTGTCCGGAGCCCGCGATGCGCGGCGTCCTGGCGTGGC
>QHVD01000011.1:14508-22251 GCA_003222235.1 Gemmatimonadota bacterium
TGGCGCAGCACATCGCCCTCGGCGACAGCGCGCACGCCGCGCTCGTGCCCGCGCAGGCGCTCGCGCATTTCCGGGCGGCGTACGCGATCGACACGAGCAACTACGAGGTGCTGTGGAAGACCGGGCGGGAGCTGGTGGACATCGCCAAGCAGATCGAGGGCGAGGACGACTCCTCCAGGCACCGACGGGACAGCCTCTACATGGCAGCGCGGGCGTTCGGCGAGGCGGCGGTGCGGCGGAACCCGGGCGGCGCCGACGGGCACTTCCTGATCGGACAGGCGCTCGGCCGGCTGTCGCGCACCAAGGGGGGGAAGGAGCGCGTGCACTTCGCCCGGATCATCTACGACGAAGGGATGAAGGCGATCGAACTGGACTCCACCCACGACGGCGCCTATCACCTGATCGGCGCGTGGCACGCCGAGGTCAAGCGCCTGTCCTGGATCCAGCGCAAGGCGGCCGCGCTGCTGTTCGGCGGCGGCTTCCTCGCCAAGGGCAACTGGCACGACGCGCAAGCGTATCTCGAGAAGGCCGTGGCCCTCGACCCGCGGAAAATCTTTCATCGCCTCGAGCTGGGAGAGGTATACATCGACCTGGGCCAGTACTCCGAGGCGCGCGCCGAGCTGCGCGCCGTCTCCACGCTGCCCGTCACGGACGTGCTCGACCCCGAGTACAAGAAGGAAGCCGCGCAGCTCCTCGAGGACATCAAGGGCGAACGGGACGAGACCTAGCGCCCGCCCCGCATCAGGCGCTCGATCTCCTGCGTGGTCCGGGGAGCCTTCCCGGACAGCCACTCGGCGCCGCCGGGCGTGACCAGCACGTCGTCCTCGATCCGCACGCCCAGGCTCTCCTGGGGGAGATAGATCCCCGGCTCGATCGTGAGCACCATCCCGGGCCGGAACGGCGTGCTGTAGTCGCCAACGTCGTGCACGTCCATCCCCAGCCAATGCGACAGGCCGTGGATGAAGTAGACGTCGCACGTCTGGTCGCCGCACAGCGACCCGGAGTGGGCGCCCATGTAGTCGCGGGCGATGCGGTTGAGCTGAGCGATCGTCACGCCCGGCCTGGTCGAGTCGTACGCCGCCAGCTCGGTGGCGAGCACCAGGTCGTAGATCGCTTTCTGCCGCGGGGTGAACCTCCCGTTCACCGGGAACGTGCGCGTCACGTCGGCGGTGTACTGCCCCCACTCGGCCCCGGCGTCCACGAGGACCAGGTCGCCGTCCCGCGTGCGGCGCCGGTTCACGTCGTAATGGAGCGTCGTGCTGTTGGGCCCGCTCCCCACGATGGACGGGTAGCCGACCCGGTCGGCCCCATTCCGGCGGAACACGGCCTCCAGCGCCGCCTCGATCTCGTACTCCCACATCCCGGGCCGCGCCGCCCGCATCGCGGCGATGTGGCCGAGCGTGGTGATGTCGATCGCCTTGCGCAGCCGGGACACCTCGTCCGCGTCCTTCACGAGCCGCAGGGAGTCCACGATGGGCCGCAGGCTGCGCACGTCCCCACCGTCGAAGGTGAGGTCCGTGATGCGCGGCTCGTCGCGGGTACTCACGTCGAGCGGCAGGTACAGCGGCCCCGCGGCGCGCGCGCGCGCACTCCGGAGCACGCGGTCGAGCGAATCGGTCGAGAGGACGCGCGGGATCCCCGAAGCCCGCGCCGCGACGCTGTCGGGCCCGAGGCGCAAGCCGGTCCAGCGCTCCTGGGCGGGGTTGCGGGGCGGGAGGAAGAGCACGGTCTCGCGGTCGTCCCCACCGGGCGCGACGATCAGGAGCCAGGCGTCCTGCGTCTCGAGCTCGGTGAGATAGAAGAAGGTATTGTTCTGGCGGAAGTCGTTGTCCTGGACGTAGTCGCGCTCCAGCTGACGCTCGTGGGCCGAGGGGACGAGCACGACCCCGCGGCCGATGCGCGCGGCGAGCGCGCGGCGCCGGGCGGCCACCGCCGCGGTGTCCACCGGCCGGCCCATGACGGGGAGCTCGGGGATTGGTGTCCACGCGCCGAGCGGCGCCGGCGCGGGAGGCCCCTGGGCGGGGGCGGGGGCGGGGGCGGTGATGCCGAACACCAAAAAGAGCGCTATGCGCATGGGCTCCGAAGCTATCGCGCCGCTGGAAAGGCGGCAACGTCTTGACGCGCCCTCCGGTGGGGCAACAAACTATGCCATGACCGTCCCTTCCGCTCCGACGAGCGCCGACGCGAAACGCCTGACGACGCGCGTCGCCGAGCTCGAGCGCGAGCGCAAGCACCTGCTCGCCGTCGTCGAGATCCTGAAAGAGCTCTCGACCTCGCTGCACTTCACCGACATCCTCCAGACCATCGCGCGCAAGCTGGGCGAGGCGTTCGGGCTGGACCGCTGCTCCATTTTCCTCGCCGAGCGCGGCGGCGAGTCGGTGCGGCTCGTCGCGTCATACGAGGACCCGACGATCCGCAATTACGTGGTGGACCTGGAGCGCTACCCGGAGCTCAAGCGCGCGATGCAGAGTGGCGAGACGGTCTTCATCGCCGACGCGGCGACCGATCCGAGCTTGAAGCATGTGAAGGGCGAGTTCATCAGCCGGCGGGTGAAGTCCATCACCGTGGTGCCGATCACATGGCGTGGAACGGCGATCGGCGCGATCTTCCTGCGCACGTTCCGCGACGGCTCCCCCTTCTCGGAAGCGGACATGCGGTTCGTGCAGGTGGTGGCGTCGCTCACGGCGCAGGCGCTCAGCAACGCCCATCGCTACGAGCGGCTCGCCCAGCGGCAGCGGGAGACGGGCGAGACGATGCGGCGCCTGGAGCTGGAGCGGGCCGCGCTCGTTTCCTTCCTGGGGCGTCTGCTCGCCGCCTTCGGGGAGCGCGAAGGCGCGGCAGCCGCGGGTGGGGGAGGTGGCGAGCAGCCGCGGGCGAGCGCCCAGGAGCTCGACCGCCTGGTCGCCGTCGCGATGGCGGTCATCCAGGAAGAAGCCAAGGCTCGGTGAAGGGCGCCGCCCGCGCCGCGGAGCTGCGCCGGATCCTCGAGCGGGCGAACCACGCCTACTACGTACTCGACAAGCCGGAGATGTCGGATGGCGAGTACGACCGGCTGTTCCGCGAGCTGCAGGAGCTCGAAGCCCAGCATCCCGAGCTCCGCACGCCGGACAGCCCCACCCACCGCATCGGCGCCGAGCCCGCGGAGGGGTTCCAGAGGCACCGTCACCTCGTGCCGATGCTGTCGCTCGCCAACGCCTTCAACGAGGCGGAGCTCGTCGAATGGGAAGAGCGGAATGCGCGGCTCGTCCCCGAGGTCAAGCAGGCCGGCTACAGCCTGGAGGTGAAGATCGACGGCGCCGCGGTGAGCCTGACCTACGAAGACGGGGTGTTCGTCATCGGCGCCACGCGGGGGAACGGCGTCGAGGGGGAGGCCATCACGGGCAACCTGCGCACCGTGCTCGACCTCCCGCTCCGGTTGCGCGGCAAGCATTGGCCCCGGAAGATGGAAGTGCGGGGCGAGGTCTATCTCTCCAAGTCCCGGTTCGAGAAGCTGAACCAGGAGCGCGAGGCGGCGGAGGAGCCGCCGTTCGCGAACCCCCGCAACGCCGCCGCCGGGGCGCTGCGCCAGCTCGACCCCAAGATCACCCGTCGCCGGGGGCTCCGCATCTTCTGCTTCCACATTGAGGCGCCGGGCCAGAAGCTCCCCGTGGACACGCAGCACGAGCTGCTCGCCCAGCTGGCCGAATGGGGATTCCCGGTCGAGCCGCATTACGCCGTCGCGCCGGATCTGGCGCGCGCCCAGGCGGAGGTCGCCAAGCTGGAGCAGCTCCTCCCGAACCTCGATTACGGAGCCGACGGCGTGGTTGTGAAGGTCGACGCGCTCAGGCTGCACGCCGAGCTCGGCACCGTGAGCAACCGGGAGCCCCGGTGGGCGGTGGCCCGCAAATTCGCCCCGGAGGTG
The DNA here is from genome assembly GCA_003222235.1 of Gemmatimonadota bacterium. Lineage (GTDB taxonomy): Bacteria > Gemmatimonadota > Gemmatimonadetes > Gemmatimonadales > GWC2-71-9 > AG12. The sequence goes on from QHVD01000011.1 coordinate 18,410, forward strand.
CAGGTCACGAAGCTCCTGGATATCAAGATCAACGTCGGCCGCACCGGCGCGCTCAACCCCTACGCGGTGCTCGAGCCGGTGGAGATCGGCGGGGTCACCGTCTCCACGGCCACGCTCCATAACTTCGACCTGATCAAGGCGAAGGACATCCGCGTGAACGACATGGTGGAGGTCACCCGCGCCGGCGAGGTGATTCCGCAGATCCTGGGGCCCGTCTTGAAGAAAGGCGTGCGCCGGCACAAGCCCTACGAGCCGCCGGAGCGCTGCCCGGTGTGCCATTCCCGGGTCGAGCACCCTCCGGACGAGGTGATGTTCTACTGCCCGAACGTCTCCTGCCCGGGCCGGATCTTCGAGAGCATCGTCCACTTCACCGCGATCATGGACATCCGCGGGCTCGGCTACGAGCGCGTCCGTGCGCTGCTCGACGCCAAGCTCATCGACGACGTCGCCGACCTGTATGAGCTGACGCCGCTCCAGCTCATGAGGCTCGAGGGGTTCGCCGAGAAATCGGCGCAGCAGATCGTGGACGCAATCCAGGTCTCGAAAGAGCAGCCCCTCTCGACCCTGCTCTACGCCCTGGGGATTCGCCACGTGGGCGCGCAGGGCGCGAAACAGCTCGCCCGCCACTTCGGGACGATGCGAGCGCTGGCGCAGGCCTCGGCGGACGAAATCAACCAGGCCCGCGGGATCGGCCCGGCCATCGCCGACGCCGTCGCCGGCTTTTTCGCCGAGCCCAAGAACCGCAAGCTGATCGAGCGGCTCGAAAAGCTCGGCTTGAGCATGCACGAGCCGGCCGCGGCCGAAGCGAGAGGGCCGCTCGCGGGACAGACCTACGTCATCACCGGGACGCTTCCATCCCTGTCACGCGCCAGGGCGGCGGAAGTGATCGAGGCGGCGGGAGGGCATGTGACGGACAGCGTCTCGAAGAACACCACTGCCCTGGTCGCGGGGGCCGACGCCGGCTCCAAGCTCGACAGGGCGAAGGCGCTCGGCGTGCCGGTCATCGACGAGGCGGAACTCTTGCGCCGCGCCCGCGCTACACCCTAAGTTGGCGTCCGATATGAGCGCCCTCTCCCCGCTCACCGCGGCCGACGGACTCACCATCGGCCGCGAGGCGTTGCGACAGCTCCGCCACAGCCTCCTCCGAAACAGCGCCGACCACGCCATCGGCATCCTTCAGGAAGCGGGGTTCGCCGCCGGGGAGGGGGTGTACCACGCGTTTTGCGGCTGGCTCCCGGCTCAGCTGGGGGTGGCCCGCCCTGAGGAGCTCGACGCCGGCCTCTTGAGCGACGTGCTGTCGGCCTTCTTCCACGCCGCCGGCTGGGGGACGGTCACGGTCGGCCCCCTGGGCGACGCCGCCCTCGCCCTCGATACGGGCGATTGGGTCGAGGCCGAGCCGGGAAGCGCGGAGATGCCCATGTGCTTCTTCTCAGTGGGGATGCTGTCGGATTTTCTGCGCCGGCTCTCGGGCGAGCCCGTGGCCGTTATGGAGGTCGAGTGCCGCAGCAGGAACGACCCCCGCTGCCGCTTCCTGTCGGGGTCGCCGGCCACGCTGAATGCGGTGTACGAGGAGATGAGCCGGGGGCGGGGGTACGAGGAGGTGCTGGGCGCGAGTCAGTGAGTCGACGTGCCCGGGCAAGCCAGGGCGCCCGTCCCCGCAGTTCCCGCCCTGTAGGGCGGGCTCGGCGCGAAGTGGTCCTCCGATGAACCCCATCGAGCAGCAGATCCGCGACATCGTCGATCGCGAAACGAGAGCGTGGAACGCGCAGGATGTCGATCTCCTCATCTCCTGCTTTCATCCCGCCATGGTCTGGCCGTGGCCGCCGACGCCGCAGTCACACGATCCGATGACGGGGGTGATGGTGCTCGGCCGCTTCGACGCGGAGCGCTGGAAGCGGAGCTGGCAGGAGCTGTTCGACACGCACACCCTGGTGCACAACCGGCGGGAGATCAAGAAGGTCGTCGTGTCGAGCGAGGGGGACGGAGCGTTCGCGGTGGTGGACATCGACACCCGGTGGCGGCATACGAAGACGGGCGCCGAGCAGATCTGGGAGGGGCGGACGTGCAAGATCTACACGCAGGTGGGAACGCAGTGGAAGATGATCGCGCAGACGGGGGCGTTGGACTACTAAACTGAGAGGTGTTAGGCCATCAATGCGACAGCTCACGTTGACGGACGAGGAGGCCGGCACGCTCAGGCGGGTGCTCGAGCAGTACGTGTCCGACCTGCGCATGGAGATCGCGGACACGGACTCGATGGACTTCCGCGATCAGCTCAAGCGAGAGGAAGCGTTCCTCAAGAAGCTCATCGAGCAGCTCGGCACGGACGGCGGATGAAGGCGTGGCGCGCAACAGGTTCCGCTAGGGTTGAGCTAGCCCGTTCAGGGGCCGAAGGCCTCGGTCACCGCGCGTCGAAACGAGGCGGGATGCCGCGACCCACGCGCCGTCTCTCAACGGGTTCGTCGCACCACCAAACTGTCGCTGACCTTCACCGCCTGCAGTCCTCCCGCCGCGCGGGATCATTCCCGGTAAATTCGCCAGCTCGTAGGCCGAGACCGCCATTGCGGCCGACGCCTGCATCAGGTCTGGGGCGATCGCTTTGTCGTACGTATCCGACTGCGAATGGTGGGTGTGGTTGTAGCCGCGCTCGAGCTGGTTGAAGTTGAACGCCGGCACGCCATACGGCAGAAACGAAAGGTGGTCGGTCCCGCCCTTGTTGCGGTCCACCACGGAGTCCGCGTGCAACGCCGCGAGCGGCGCGAGGATCGCCCGCCACAAACCCTCCAGGTCCTTCCGGCCCTGCAGCGCCTGCCCGGTCACCGCTCCCGTCCCGTTGTCGAGCACGATCACGGCCTGGATGGAGTCCGCCTCCGCCGCGTGCGCCTCGGCGTACTTCCGGGAGCCGATGAGGCCCTGCTCTTCGCCGGTGAACAAAATGAACCGGACCGTACGCCGGGGCCGGAGCCCAGACTGCGCGAGGACCCGCGCGGTCTCGAGGGTGCACATCGCCCCGGTGCCGTTGTCGGTCGCGCCCGTGCCCAGGTCCCAGGAATCGAGGTGCGCGCCGACGATCACCACCTCTTCCGGGTGCTCGGTCCCGCGGATCTCGCCGACCGTGTTCCACTGGGGCACCGAGTCGGTGGTCATCGCGTTACGGATGTTCACTTCAAGTTGGACGGGCGCGCCGGAGCGCAGCAGTCGATCGAACATGGCATACTCCTCGTGCGCGACCACGACCTGCGGTAACGGGAGGATGCGGTTGGGCGAGCCGCTCATGTTGAGCAGGTCCTGCTCTTTCCCGGCGTCGAGCACGATGCCGAGCGCTCCCGCGTGGCGAAGCAGGAACGGGAGGTCGTTGCTGAACTGCTGCAGCCGCGCGCGTGTCGCGGAGTCCGCGTTGGGCGGCAGAGCGAAGAAGTTGCGAAAGAACTCACGCTGGCGCTGGGAGTCTGCGGCCGCCATGAGCGGTCCATCGGTGTTCCACACGGGGCTGGGCGGGCGCAGCATCACCCACGCCTGTTTCACGCGGTCGTGGTAGGCGGCCAGGCTCTCCGGAGCGGATGCGTCGATGCGTACCACCGGTCCCTGTAGCGTCTTGCCGTTCGTCCCCGGCGCCCAGGCCCAGCTCGCGGCGATGACATCGTGGACGCGCGGTGCGGTCATGCGGGCCCACATCGGTCCGCGCGCCCACGTGCCGCCGAAGTTCCATTGCTCGAGGTGGGCGTCCAGCCCGTAGTCCCTGAAGCGCTCGAGCGTCCACTCGTTCGCCCGCCGGGCGGCGGGCGAGCCGGTGAGGCGCGGCCCGACGACATCCGTGAGGTACTGAAGGTTCTCCATCACCT
>QHVD01000564.1 GCA_003222235.1 Gemmatimonadota bacterium
TACACCGCGACGGGCGCGGCCTCGGCCGGGCTGGCCGCGGTGGCCGGCGCCGTGTGGGGGACCACCTTGCGGAGCAGCGGGCGGTGGCGCTCCCAGCCATCGATGATGGCCCGGGCCCGCGGGCTGCCGGTCTTCGCAAGGTGCCGGCGCACGAGATCGAGCACGAGCGTCTCGTCCGGCTCGTCGAGCGCCCGCACGGCCACCATGTCGCTGTTGCAGCGGACCGCGAAGTTCTCGGCCTCGTCGAGCACGTACGCCACACCGTTGGACATTCCCGCGGCGAAGTTCCGGCCCACCTGCCCCAGGACGACCACGACGCCCGCCGTCATGTATTCGCAGCAGTGGTTGCCGGCGCCTTCGATGACGGCGATCGCCCCCGAATTGCGCACCGCGAAGCGGTCGCCCACGCGGCCCGCGGCGAACAGCGCGCCGCCGGTCGCCCCGTACAGGGCCACGTTGCCGAGGATCACGTTGCGGTGCGTCTCCGCGGCATAGGCGGCCTCCCGGAACGGCCGGATCACGATCTCCCCGCCGGAGAGTCCCTTGCCGACGTAGTCGTTCGCCTCGCCCTCGAGCTCGAGGTGCATCGCCGGAAGGGCGAAGGCGCCGAAGCTTTGACCCGCGCTGCCGCGGAAGCGAAGACGCACTGACCCCGGGGGGAGCCCTGCGTTCCCGTGGCGCTCGACGATCCGCCCGGCGATGCGGGCGCCGACCGTGAGATGGTGGTTCCCGATGTCGTACACCCCGGCGAACGGCCGCGCCGCCTCGAGCCGAGGGGCCAGGACCTCGAGAATCCGGTCATCGAGGGATTCGACGCCGGGCCGGTCGTTGCGTTCGACGGTGCGCCGGCGCGGGGACTCCTGGCTGCCGAGCGGGTCGGCGAGGATCGGGGACAGATCGAGCATCTGCGCGCGCGGCACCTCGGGCCGGTCCACCCGCTCGAGCAGGTCCACCCGGCCGATGATCTCGTCGAGCCGCCGGAAGCCCATCCCGGCGAGGATCCGCCGCACGTCCTCCGCGATCGCCGTGAAGTAGGCGATCACTTGCTCCGGCGTCCCCTTGAACTTCGCCCGCAGCTCGGGACGCTGGGTCGCGATGCCGGTCGGACAGCTGTTGAGGTGACATTGGCGCGCCATGGCGCAGCCGAGCGCCACCAGAGCCGCCGTGCCGAACCCATAGGCTTCGGCCCCGAGCAGCGCGGCGATCACGACGTCGCGCCCGGTGCGCAGGCCGCCGTCCGTCCGCACCTCGATCCGGTGGCGCAGCCCGTTCTCGATCAAGAGGGCCTGCGTCTCGGCGAGGCCCAGCTCCCAGGGCGAGCCGGCATGCTTGATCGACGACAGCGGCGACGCGCCGGTGCCGCCGTTGTGTCCGGAGATGAGCACGTAATCGGCGTACGCCTTCGCGACGCCCGTGGCCACCCGGCCCACGCCCGCTTCCGCGACCAGCTTCACTCCCACCCGCGCGCGGGGGTTGACCTGCTTCAAGTCGTGGATCAGCTGCGCCAGGTCCTCGATCGAGTAGATGTCGTGGTGCGGCGGCGGCGAAATGAGCGGCACGCCGGGCACCGAGTGTCGCAGGCGGGCGATCAGCGCCGTCACCTTGTGCCCGGGGAGCTGCCCCCCTTCGCCGGGCTTCGAGCCCTGGGCGATCTTGATTTCCAGCTCGTCGGCGCGCATCAGGTACTGCGTCGTCACGCCGAAGCGCGCCGATGCGACCTGCTTGATCCGGTTGTCGGCGCGGTCGCCGTTGGCGAGCGGCGCGTACGTGTCCGGGTCCTCGCCCCCCTCCCCGCAGTTCGACTTCGCCCCCATCCGGTTCATCCCGATGGCGAGGGTGCGGTGGGCATCGGGCGACAGCGCGCGCGCGCCGAGCGACATCGCCGTCGAGATGAAACGGCGGCGGATCGATTCCACCGGCTCAACCTCTTCCAGCGGCACGGGAGCGCCCTCTCCCGGGCGGATCGTGAGCAGGTCGCGCGGGCCTGCGGGTGGGCGCGCCGCGACTTTAGCGAGAAACGCCTCGTATCCTTCACGCTGCAGCGCCGTTACGACCGGCGGCGACCAGCCGTGGTCCTCGCCGTCGCGACGGTAGCGCACCCGCCCGTGGTCCGGCAGCACGCGCGCCGCGGCCTGCTCCGCCGGGTAGGCCGCGTGGTGGCGGGCGAGCACGTCCTCCGCGATCTCCGCGAACCCGATCCCGCCGATGGCGGACACCGTTCCCGTGAAACAGGAATCG
>QHVD01000012.1:0-1453 GCA_003222235.1 Gemmatimonadota bacterium
CGGCCCCGGCCGCGCCGCCGCCGGCGCGAGGCCGAGCAAGATCTCGGTGTCCATGTCACCGTAATCCGAGGCGTCGGCCTTGCCGTTCACCTTGAGGGTGCGTCCGGGGCCGCTCTCCCAAACGGAAACGGTGGCATTCCAGCTTTCCTGGTACGCGAGTTGGCGCACGCCGCGGTGCGCCAGAAACTCCCGCACGGCGGCGTGGTCCATCGCCTGCCGCGCGTAGATGCTCGGGCCCAGGTCGATCAGCCGGGTGTCCCAGCGCGGCGCCGCCAGCGCGCAGGCCAGCCCCGCGGTCGCGAGGCCGCCCGCGCCGAGGACCCGGAGCCGCAGCCGCCGATGCTGCTCCGAGCCTTCGGCGACGCGGCGAGCGGCGAGTGCCGCCAAGCCGAGACCGGCCGCGACGTTGATCAGGACGCCGAGCCGCAGCGTCAGGTCGCTGCCCAATGTGACGACCAGCACGAACCCCGTGAGCGCGGCGCCGACGATGCTGCCGAGGGTGTTGAGCGCGTAGGCGCGTCCCACGTCGGCGCCACCCGCCGCGTCGCGGGGCGCGACCAGGTCGGTGAGCAGCGGGAACGTCATCCCCATCCCGACCGCCGGAATGAGCACGACCGCCCCGACGGCCAGCCCGATGGCGACGAGACGCTCGACGGCGCCGAGCGACTGCATCTGGAAAACCGCGATGATGTAGCCTGGCAGCACGCCGAACAGCACGAACAAGAGCCCGGCACCGGCCGCCGTGACGCTCTGCGCGACGGCGGCGTCCGCCGTGGCATCGGACGCGGCGGCGCCACGGCGGGCCACCAGGGCGCTCCCGATCCCTATGCCGAGGAGGAAGACGAGGAGCACGAGGGTGAAGGCGTACGCCGAGCCGCCCACGATCATCACCAGCACCCGCGTCCAGGCGATCTCGTCCAGGAGGGATGCGAACGCGGTGATGGCGAGCAATGCCAGCGCGGTGCGACGGAGGGCGGTCGACGAAGGGTGTTCCCCGGGCTTTTGCCCGGGGTCAGGGGAGTATCGGGAGTCCGGCTCACCCTGGGCGAAAGGCCGGGGATCCGAGAGGCGGAGCGCAATCGCACCGAGCGCCACGTTCAGCGCGGCGGTCGCCCACAGGCTCGCCCGGATGCCGACGTACTCGATCAAGAAAAAGCCGGCGAGGGCAGTGCCGGCGACGGCGCCGAGCGTATTAAGTCCGTACAACCTCCCCAACGACCGCTTCAGCTACCCGCGCTCCGAGCCCATGAACGCGCGGGTCAGCGCCGGCAGCGTCCCACCCATGAGGGTAGTCGGCACGAGCAGGACGACGGCCGCGAGCCCGAAGCGCAAAGCCACACTCGCCCCGCCGGCGAGCTGCCAGGCTCCTGCGGCGCCGACGTAGACCCGGTGGGTGAGGGAGAGCACCAGCGGGGACACGAGACCGAACAGGCCGATGGCGATCTCGAGCCAG
>QHVD01000012.1:1535-2100 GCA_003222235.1 Gemmatimonadota bacterium
CATGTAGGCCGCCACGACCGTCGTCACCGACTGGATGGTGGAGCCGAATGCCTGATAGAGGAGCCGCACCCACAGGAGCTCGTAGATGAGCCCCGTGGCTCCGGAAAGAAAGAAGAGGACAGTGTACGCGCGCGCGGCGCTAGAACGCATGCAGCTCGCGCATCGCCTTCACGAGGTCCTCCACCTGCGGCAGGATGAAGTCCTCGAGGTCCGGCGCGTAAGCCACGAACGTGTCTGTCGAAGCGACGCGTTTCACCGGGGCGTCGAGCCAGGGGAAGCAGGCGTCGCCGATCCGAGCCGCGATCTCCGCGCCGTAGCCCCAGGAGAGCGAGTCTTCGTAAGCCACGAGCACCTTGTTGGTCTTCTTGACCGACGCCGCTACGGCGTCCCAATCAACGGGCGAGAGGCTCCGGAGGTCGATCACCTCCACGCTCAGGCCGTCCTCGTCCTCCAGCTGCTTCGCCGCCACCAGCGAGCGCTGTACGACCGCGCCGTACGTCACAACCGTGAGATCGCGCCCTTCGCGCGCGAGTCTGGCCTTGCCGAACGGGATCATGAAGTTGGG
>QHVD01000012.1:2193-9329 GCA_003222235.1 Gemmatimonadota bacterium
GTTCGCGTCGAGGGCCGTGCTCGGGCACACGACTCGCAATCCCGGGATCGCGGTGAACACCACGGCCCCGGTCTGTGAGTGGTAGATCGAGCCGCCCTTGAGATAGCCGCCGTAGGTGACCCGCACGACGGCCGGCGCGCTGAAGGCGTTGCTCGACCGCCAACGGATGGTGGCGAGCTCGTTGCGCAGCTGATGGTAGGCGGGCCAGATGTAGTCGAAGAACTGGATCTCGACCACCGGCTTCAGGCCCCGCGTGGCGAGACCGATCGCCCGGCCGACGATGTTCGCCTCAGCGAGGGGCGAGTTGTAGACCCGGTCGCTCCCGAACCGGCGCTGCAGCCCCCACGTCACCTTGAACACCCCGCCCTTCCCTTTCACCTGCTCGAGATACTGCTCGCGGCTGCAGTCCGCGACGTCCTCGCCGAACACGAGGATCCGTGGATCGCGCGCCATCTCGTCCTTGAGACACGTATTGAGCAAGTCCACCATCGTCGTGGGGTCGCCGGTGAACTGCGGGTCGTCCTCGGTGTCGAACTGCTCGGAGGCGGGATCGACGTCGGGGGAATAGACGTACAGCAGGGCGGTCTCGGGCTTGGGCTGCGGAGAGGCCAGAGCCACCTCGACGGCGACTTCGACGTCCTCCTCCACCTGGCGACGAATCGCGTCGAGCTCCGCCTCGGTCGCGACACCCTCGCCGATCAGCCGGTTGGGGAACATCGTGAGCGGGTCGTGGCGCGCCTCCTGCTCACGCTCCTGGGGCGGCTTGTAGAGGACCTCGTCGTCCGACAGCGAGTGCGAGTACGGGCGAATGACGTGCGCGTGCACGAGGGCCGGCCCCTGGCGCCGCCGGACGTGCTCGACCGCGCGGCTCAGCACCTCGTACGAAGCAATGGGATCGCACCCGTCCACCTCTTCGACGAAGAGGCCCGGGAAGTTGCCCACGAGCTTCGAGACCGAGCCGCCGGCCGTCTGCACCTCGACCGGCACCGAAATCGCGTAGCCATTGTCCTCGATGAGAAACAGCAGCGGAAGCTTCAAGTTGCTGGCGCTGTTGAGGGCCTCCCAGAACTCGCCTTCGCTCGTCGTACCGTCCCCGGCAGAGACGTAAGCAATCTCGTCGTCCTTGATCGGCTTGCCGGCGACGGCGCTGTTGCGGTCGTAGCGGAGCCATGCCTCGGCGCAGCCGACGGCCTGGAGCAACTGCGAGCCCGTGGGACTCGACTGGCTGACGATGTTGAGCGCTCGGTGCCCCCAGTGGGACGGCATCTGCCGGCCCCCCGAGTTCGGGTCCGCCGCTGCGCCCACCGCCGAGAGCAGCATCTCCGTTGGAGTCATGCCGAGGGCCAGGCAGAGGGCTCGGTCGCGATAGTAGGGGTAGAACCAATCGTAAGCGGGGCGGAGGACCTTACCGGCGGCGACCAGGACGGCTTCGTGGCCGGCCCCGGAAATCTGAAAAAAGATCCTGTTCTGCCGCTTGAGCTGGATCTCCTTGTCATCAAGCCGGCGGGACAGCGTCATTAGCCGGTACATGTCGAGAAGATCGGCCTTCGTCAGGGCCGTCGGGGCCCAGGACCGGGCCTGGATGCGGGTCGCCATGTGACAAAAATAGCGTGATTTTGCCAAGATGGCGGTCCCACTCCGGCCGGACCAATATTCCACGCATAAGGCAGCACCCGGCATCCGGGCGCGGCGAATGAGGGCGGGCATGAACGACGCGGCGAAGACGACCGTCTTGCAGCTGTTCCCCTACGGCCTCTACGCGGTCACGGTCAAGCACGGCGGCGAGGAGCACGGCATGACGGCGAACTGGGTTGTCCAGACTTCGTTCGAGCCCCCCATGGTCGCCGTGGCGGTCGAGAACACGTCGAGGACGATCGAGCTGATCCGCGATGCACGCCACTTCACGATCAACCTGTTTCTGCAGGGCCAGCGCGAGCTCGCCGCCAAGCTCGGCCGCTCTTCCGCCAGCGCGCCGCAAAAGCTCAGGGGGATCAAGACCAAGCCGGCGCCCGTGTCCGGGGCGCCGATCCTCGCCGACGCGCTCGGGTGGGTCGAATGTCGAGTCGTCGCCACGTTGCCGTCGGGAGATCACACGCTCGTGCTGGGTCAGGTGCTCGAGGCGGGCGTCGAGCACGACGCGGCGCAGCCGCTGACGTTGCAGGAGGCGGGGCTGAAATATTCGGGATAGGCGTAAGGGGTGAGCGGTAAGCGGTACCGCTCACCGCTCACCGGCAAAGGCGTACGGTAGCACGCGGGCGAGCCCCGAGACGCCGCGCACCTCGTCATCGAACAGCGGGATGACGGCCCGCACGGCGCCGTCGAAGTCGCGCCAGATCTCCTTCATGTACGCGTCTTGCATCGCCACACGGTTCCTGACGAACTCGGGACTGTCGGCCCGGACCTGGTCCTTCTGGATCAGCATGTTCACCACCACGCCGCCCACGGGTATGCCGAAATCGCGGAACCACTGGATGAACCGCTTGATCACGGCGATGGGGAGCGCCTCCGGCAGCGTGACGAAGAAGAAGGCGGTCCGCTCCTTGTCGGTCAGGAGGTCGCGCGCCTGGCCGATCCGCTCCCGAAAGGACACCAGGTAGTCCATGAGGGGGTCTGCTTCCTTCTTTTTGGTGAACGAAAGCAGCTCCCGCAGCGAGCGCGCCTCCTCACGGGATTTGAGCATCTTGTTGACCCAGAGCGAATAGACCTTGCTCATGCCGAGCAGCCGCCGGGCGTTGGCGGTCGGCGCCGTGTCGAAGACGTAAGCGTCGTACTCGTTCCTGAACATCAGGTCCACCATCTCCTCGAACATGGCGGACTCCTCGAACGCCGGGTTCATCGTCGCCGACTCGACGAACGCGTCCGCCTGGGCCGAAATCTCCGCGAACTTGAGGAACCAGCGGATCTTCTGCTTGATGTCCTGCTTGGCGCGCTCGATGTTGTCCTTCGTGTCGATCTCATATGCCCAGAGGTTGCTCACGCCGGTGACCGGGACCGCCTTGCCATAGACGTCCTGGTCGAGCAGACCGCTGAGGCTGTGAACGGGATTGGTGGACGCGAGCATCGTGCGCTTGCCGTGCCGCGCCAGCTGGAGCGCGGTCGCCCCCGCCATCACGGTCTTGCCGACGCCGCCCTTGCCCCCGAAGAACACGTATTTGAGGCTCGGCCGCGACCCGAGGTACTCGCTCAGCGACTGCTCGATTTGCGGCACGCGATCCTCAGCGCCCGCCATCGCCGTACATGATGGCGGCGAGCTTTTCGATCATCGGCAGGCCGGTCACGTCGCGCTCGAGCTCCGGCACGGAGCCGACCAGCCGGCTGCCGAAGGTCTTCTTGATCTCGTCCAGGTAACGATCCTGGACCTGGAGGCGGTTCTGCAGGTACGGCGGAAGGTGCTGCCCGGCGAGCTCGGCGGGCAAGATGCGGTTCACGATATAGCCGGCGATGGGCACGTCGAACCTGGCGAACAGCTGCGCGGCCTTCTCCGTGTCCAGGATGATCATCTGCTCGGGCACGAGGACGAAGAAAAAGGCGGTGCGCTCCTTGTCGGTCAGGATGCGGGACGACTGGTTGATGCGTCCCTTGATATACTGGAGCTCGTGGAGGATCTGGTCTTCCTCGGTGACCTTCTGGCGCTTGATGCGCGCGACCATCTCTTCGTGCTCGCGCATCTGCTCCCGGAGCTCAGTGATCCGGTTGATCCACTCGTCGTACACTTTGGCCATCGACAGGTAGTAGAGCGCGTGGCCGAGCGGCACCAGGTCATAGATGTAGTAGTCGTAGTCGCCCTTCACCACGATGTCCACGACCGCGTCGAAGATGGCCGATTCCTCCATGGCCGGCTCGGCCGAGGCCGCCTGGATGTAATGCTCGATTTCTTCCGGGATTTGATCGAATCCGTACATGTCGAGGATCTTCTGGCGGACCTCCTGCTGATACGCCTTGATATTGGAGTCGGCGTCGATCTCCTGCGCCCAAAGGTTGTCCAGGACCTCGACCGGGCCCTTGCCGAAGATGTCACGCTGGAAGATGTCGCTGAGGGACGCCTGGGGGTCCACGGAAAACACCAGCACCTTGTGCCCCTGCCGCGCCAGCCAGTAGGCCGTCGCGGCGGAAAACGTCGTCTTGCCCAGGCCGCCCTTGCCGCCGAACATGATGTAGCGGCGCTCGCGGTTCTGCTCGAACCATGCTCTCAGCGACATCGCGAAGGGACCGGTAGCCGGGTAGGAGGGTCAAAACATCGCGTCGGAAATGTCTTTCTCCCGGAGCATGCGCCGCTTCCAGGTGGCGATATTGGGGACGACGTACGGCAGCAGCCGCAACGAATAGTATGGCGGGAGAATCGGGACGCCGATCAAGTCGCCCATCGTGATCAGGATGAAGAGGTGCTCCATGCTGGCCCGGGTGCGCAGGGCGTAGCGCGACATATCGTGCGCGCCCATCCCGTAGAGAATCTCCTTCAGCCGGGCGAACAGGCTACGCTTCTCTTGCTCCGTCATGGCTCTCGCCCCCTTCCCCTCGGGCCCGTATCCGGCCGTCAGACCCCGTGCAGGTGGAACTCCTCACTGTCGGAAAACTCGCGCTCGCGCAGCACACGACGCTTCCACGTCGCGATGTGCGGCACGGCATACGGCAGAACCCGGAGCGAATAGATCGGCGGGATGATCGGCAGCCCCAACATGTCACCGAGCGTGGTCGCAAGGAAGATCGTTTCCAGTGACCCGCGCATCTCCAGGGCCTGGCGCTCGAACTCGAGACCGCTCAGGCCATACAGGAAATCGCGAACGGTCTCCCGCAGCCCACGCCGCCGCGCAACTTTCTCGTCCATGGTCGCTCTGACGGAATGTAGGGGCCGGATCGCCGATGTCCAATGAACTGGGCCGAACCCTATTCGTCCTCGCGGTCGTGGTTTTTCTTGGTTGGTTTGCCGTCGGCACCCACCTCAACGTCCGCAAAGGCCACCGCTTGCTCCGCTGGCTGCAGGATGGAATGCCGCTGCTCGGAGCGAAGACCACGCTACGGTGGCTGGGATCGTCAGCCATCGAGCTCAAGGTGACGAACGCGCTCGCACCGCTTCGCTCGGTGGACGTTTTTGTCGTGCTCGAACCCCGCGACCTCCCGTTCCTCTGGTGGCTGTTCCACGTCCGGGGGCGCCGCGACCTGCTGATCGTCCGCACCCAGCTGAGCGCCACGCCGCCGTTCGACCTCGAGGCCCTGGACCTCCGGGCCTGGTCTACTCGCGGCATTGAACGCGCGATGCGGCGCAATCAGTGGACCCCCGTCGCCGTGCCGCCGGGCTCGCCGCTGGTCGCCTACTCGCGCGGCGGGAGCGCGCCGGCAGCCGAGGTCCTTCCCATCGCGACCCTCCCCGAGCTGTCACTGGTGCGCGTCGCCGTCCACGACAGCGCGCCCCACCTGGAAGTGCAATGGACTCTGGCCGGGCTGGACAGGCTCGAATCGCGACGCGTCCTGGAAACGGTCCACCGGCTGGCGCAGCGGTTGTTGTAGAAGACAGGGGCTGCAAACGGCTCAGTCGCCCGCCTCGGCGGGCGCCGCCCGCAGCGGCCTTGCCCGGATCTTCTGCCACGCTCCCCAGGCGTCGTAGGCGATCACGAGCGCGGCGCCGAACAACAAGAGCGCCACGAGGATCATGGCCACCGCGCCAACCAGGTTGATCGGCTGCGCGGCAATGCGCGGGTTGGACAGGATACTGGCGTACAGGTTGTAGGCCGTCACCAGTGTGCCCGCCATGGTCGTCACGTACATGAAGATCATCGGATAGAGTGCATACGAGGGATCGCGACCGCTGGAGCGCAACCACAGGGTGACGATCAGCAGGCTCAAGGCCGCCATCAACTGGTTCGACGCGCCGAACAGCTGCCACAGGTAGATCCAGGTGCCGCTCATCACCAGCCCGAGGGTCAGCACCATGGAGACGATGGCCGCGATGTGCGGATTCTTGAACCCCACCCACGCGTCCCCCAGCCATTCCGACAGGGTGACGCGCATCAAGCGGAAGACCAGCTGCACCACGGTCAGCACGATCACGACGAACGCGCCAAACCCGAGCGCCGTGCCGTATGCCTGCGGGATCGCACCGAAGGAGACGACTCCCAGCAGCTTGCCCACGCCCGCGGCAAATGCGCCCCCGCCCGCGCCCCCCGCGATGGAGACCGCGATGAGGGACAGCAGGGCGAGCGTGTTCTCGCTGAACATCGCGCCGCCGCCCACCGGAAGCGCGTCGGTTTCGTACTCCAACTGCCGCGCCGTGCCGATCGAGCCGAACAGGGCATGCCAGCCTGAAATCGCCCCGCACGCGATGGTCACGAACAGCATGGGCCAGATCGGCTGGATGGCGGCGACCGCCTGGCCGGCCGCCTGCTGCACCGGCATCCAGCTCTTGAACACCGCGGTCTGGAAGGTGACGGCCTTGAGAGCGTCCGCATTGCCCAGCACTCCCAGGACCCCGCCCGTAATCGCGCCCAGCGCCGAGAGGCCGATCGTCAAGAACGTCACCCAGAACCCGATGTAGTTGACCGGCTGGGCGAAGCGCCAGATCGGCAGGATCGTGCCGAGATAGGAGAAGACGAACAGGAAGACGCACCAAAAGATGAATGAGGGGAGCATCTTGATGCTCCCGTTCTCGTCCACGTATTTGGGCACGACCGTGCCCTGGGCATTGACCGTCGTGGCCGCCAGGCGCGGGTCGGCTTTGGTGGGATCCGACACCGTATAGAGGGCCCCCCCACCGCTGACGCCGTTGATGGCGTCGTCGAGGCCGGCCACGACCGAGTTGATCGGCCCGTCATAGACCAGCGCCCTGGCAGGCTTCCCGTCCGGCGCGGTGCCCTCCTGCAACCGGATCCCGCGCGCGCCGATGGCCATCGAGCCGAGCGTGACGAAGACGGCGAGGATGGTGACCAAGACCAGGTCCATCTTCCAGCGGTACAGCATCTGGCCGGCGAGGAGGCCCATCACGGCCAACATCAAGATCCCGAACGGGACGTCGGCGCGCGGGTCCAGGATGCCCGCCAGGATGCCGACGAAGGCCCCGGCGAGGAGCAGCAGGTAGAAAAAGATGAACAGGAAGAGGATGAGCCGTGTGCGCGGCGCAATCAGCCGATGCGCGATGGCAGACA
>QHVD01000565.1 GCA_003222235.1 Gemmatimonadota bacterium
GAGCCTTTAGCAGTGCCCCCGCACACGTTCAAGTCGGCCGCGGTGCCAGCGATCCTCGCCGCGTGCGCCCTTTTGCTGTACGTTCCTGCTCGGTGACCGGCGCGGCTTCGAAGCTCGAATGGCGCCGTGAGGTCGGGGGGTGCGTGCGCTTGCGGGGGTACCGACGCCGGCCTCCAGCCTCCGACGCCGCAGCGCTCGGGGTCTGCGACTGGGACCTACGATAGGCGATGGGTACCGTCACGCGTCTGGAGGGTCGAGCGGCGGTGCTGGCGCTCGTGGCGGCCACCGCCGCGGCGCTCGCATATGCCTACACTTTCACGTTCAGCCGGTTCGCGCCGTACGACGACGAGGGCTACTTCACGGTGACCGTGCAGCATCTGCTGGACGGCCACCGGCTGTACGACGACGTGCCGGTGCCTTACGGGCCCTTCTTCTATCTGAGCCGTTGGCTGCTACGGCACGCTCCGGGTGCCGCTGGTCACCGATGCCGTCCGCTTGATCACCATCGGTCATTGGCTGCTGTGCGCAGCACTGCTCGCGGCGGTCACGTACAGACTGTCGCACCGGCGGGATGGCCGGTTGTGGCTGACCACGATCACCTTCGCGGCCATCACGCTTCAACTGAGCACCGCGGCCCGAGAGCCAGGCCACCCGCAGGAGCTGGCAGCGCTGCTGATCGTGGCCGCGTGTCTGTTCGGGACGTTCGTCTCGGCGGGGCAGAGGGGTCTCGTGTGCGGGCTTCTCGGCGCCGCGGCCGGCGCCTCGCTTCTCGTCAAGATCAATGTCGGCGTGTTCTTCGCCGCCGGGACGGGCGTGGCCCTCGTGCTGCTCGGCCCCACGGGCGGCTGGTGGCGCGTGCCGCGGTGGGGCTCGATCGTCGTCGTGGCCCTGCCATTCGTGCTCATGCGGCAGCATGTCGGCCAGCTCTGGGCCGCGGAGTTTTGTGCCGTGGCCACGCTCGGAATCGCTCTGGTCTGGATCGCGGCGTACCGAGTCGAGGTCGACTTGCGTTGTACGGCCCGCGACCTGTGCCTTTTTCCGATCGGCATCCTGTCGGCAACGGTCGTGAGCGTGGGATTCATCCTGCGGCACGGTACGTCGCTCCGGGGACTGTGGAACAGCGCCGTGCTGCGTCCGATGCAAGTTCCGTCCCAATTCGGCTGGCCCGTGCGGATCGGCGGCTATGCGGTGCTCTGCGGCGCGGTGTCCGCCGCGTTGTTGCTGCTCTACGAGACGGGCGGCGAACGGATACGCGCGCGGCTGGCATCTCGGGTGCTCCCCCTCTGCAAGCTGGGTGCAGCAGCGCTCGCGATCGGGGAGGCGCTCGCCGAGAGGTGGGGCAGCACGCCGGCGACGCTGCTGACCTGCGGACCGGCCGTCCTCTGGCTCGCGCTGGTGCCG
>QHVD01000013.1 GCA_003222235.1 Gemmatimonadota bacterium
CAACCCGACGGTGTAGGCGTAGCCGAGGGTCGGATGCACCGCGATCGGGGACCACTCTTCACCGCCGTTCGCGCCGGGAAGCATCCGCACGCCCTGGGCGGTCGGCTGCGCGTACATGTTCTCCTGCGGGACGAAGGCCGCCGAACGGCGGATCAGCTTGCCGCTCGCAGCGTCGATGACGTAGACGAAGCCCGTCTTGCCCGCCTGGACCACGGCTTTCTTGCCGCCGACCGTGGCGATCACGGGCGGGCTCACCGCATCCAGGTCCCACACGTCGTGCGGCACCTCCTGGTAGCCCCACTTGAACTTGCCCGTCGTCGCGTCGAGCGCGACCACGCTCTCGGTCCAGAGGTTGTCGCCCGGACGGATCGCGCCGTCGAGGTCGGGCGACGGGTTGCCGATGGCGACGAACAGGGTCTTGCTGGCGTCGTCGTAGGCCGGGGTCATCCACATCGAGCCGCCACCGTGCTGCCAGGCGTCTGCGTACTTGGCAGAATCGGCCTTCTCCTGCGCGATGTCGCGATGGAGGTCATCCCCTTCCCACGTCGTCTTGGACCACTTGCCCCACCACCCGCCGTCTTCGGGGGACGGTAAGGTGTACCAGTTCCAGACCTGCTCGCCGGTGGCGGCGCTGTACGCCCGGACGAACCCGCGGATCCCGTACTCGGCGCCGGAGGTCCCGATGATGACCTTATCGCCCACCACGAGCGGAGCCATGGTCTCGGTGTAGCCGAACTCGGGGTCGCCGACCTTGGCGACCCACTTCTCTTTGCCGGACTGCTGGTCGAGCGCCACCAGCTCGCCGTCGAGGGTCGCCACGTACACTGCGCCGCCCGCCAGCGCGACGCCGCGATTGTTGGGGCCGCAGCAAGCGGTGCTCACTGCCGCGTTCTTGTGCTCGTAGCGCCACAGCTGCTTCGCGGTTCGGAGGTCATACGCCGTCACGACGTTGTTCGGGGTCGCGGGCGACGTGATGTACATGATGCCGCCGGCCACGACCGGCGTCGTCTCGAAGCTGCCCAGCCGCTCGGCCCCATGAGTGAACACCATTCGCGGGACGAGGTTCTTTACGTTCGCGGTGTTCAGCTTGTTGAGGGGCGAGAAGCGGTTGTTCCAGTAGTTGTGGCCGTACATCAGCCAGTCGCCGCCGGACGCGGCCTGCAACAGCATGTCGTTCGTGACGACGGTGTGCGGCGACGCTGCGCGCTCTCCCCGCTCGCCCGTGCCGCCCGAGCCCTGCGCCCCCGCCCATTGCGCCCCGCCGACCAGCGACGCGATTGTCACGGCCGCGCACCATCGAGCCCAACGCATCATACCCACCTCCCTTGAAGGTCCACAGCCTACTCCCCGGCTCCCAGCGAGAATCCGACATACACGTTCCGGCCGGGAGCCGGCTCATAATAGCGCCCGGGCACGAAGTTGCTACCCACCCTTATGGGCTGCGCGTTGATCGCCACGGAGCTCACGTACTTCCGGTTGAAGAGGTTGTTGAAGCCGACGAACGGATGGAACCGCACGCTTCCCAGGCTCCCGTCCCACCCCACGCGGACGTTGGTCGTCCACCACGCGTCCGTCCGGATGTCGAGCGTGTCGTCCACGAAGAAGCTCGAAGAGTGCGTCTCCTCGAGCTCGGCCCAGGCATCGTGGGCCCAGGCCGGCCGCGCCTGGAGCGTCAGGTGCAGCCAGTGCTTGGGAATGCCGGGGAGCGCGCGGTTATGGAGGTCGTGGACGGTCGTGTCGGGAGGAGTGACGGCCTTGTTGACCGAGATGATCTGGAACTCGTCGTAGCGGTAGTCCGCGAAGGTGTACGCGCCGAGGACATTCAGGCCCGCGCCGAGGGCGAGGTCCACGCCCACCTCGACGCCCCGGTGAATCGAGCGCCCCGCGTTCTGATAATAGACGCGCTGCAAGGTGTCCGGAAACGGAATCAACTGATCCCTCACGTCCGCCTGAAAGGCGGCCGCGGAGTAATTCAGCCGGCCCCGCCAGTCGCCGCGCACGCCGACCTCGTAGCTCGTGGCCTTCTGCGGCTCGAGACTCGGGTTGAAGCCGCCCGCGGAGCCGGGACGGTTGGTGAGCTCCGTCGTGGTCGGGGTTTCGAACGAGGTGCCGATGTTGCCGTACAAGGTGGCCGCATCGGAGGGCGCGACGCTCACGCCCAGCGAGCCGGAGAGCGCGCGCATGAGGCGGCGCCCCGAGTCGTCGGGGTTGGTCGCAGTGATCAGCCGGTCGTCTACCGAGAAGTTCACCCAGTCGTAGCGCAGGCCGCCCGTGACCGTAACGCGGGGCAGCACGTCCACGGCCGTCTGCGCGAACGGACCCACTTCCGTCACATGCTCCAGCTGGTCGAGCTGCCGCACCGTGTCCGGCTGGCCGGCGCTGTTGCCGAAGTTGAGCCGGTCGTCGCGCTGCCGTTGGAAATCGAAGCCGACCGTGACCCGCTGCCGCACGGCGCCGATGGGCGCCGGCCGCGTCAGGTTGAAGCGCGCGCCGTAGGCGACGCGGTTCAGGTCGATGTAGGCGAATGTCGTAGGGTTCTTGAGGTCCCGCTTGAGGCCGAACAACGTCAGCGCGGCCTCGCCGCCCGCACTGAAGGGATGGCGCGCGGTGACGCCACCCTGCGCCTGCCACACATCCTTGCCGGCGCGCCGCGTGATGTTGGCCGCCGCCGCGGAGTCCGGATTCCGGGCGAGCTCGGTGGCGGTCAACGCGCCGGGATTGTCGGCGCGCGGATCGTTCCCGTAGTCGGCCACCGCCGCCAGGGACCAGCCGGGCGCGAGCGGCAGGTGAAACCGGCCGTTCACGTTGCGGATGTCCGCCCGGCTGTGCTGGCGCTCCCCGTTGAACGCGAGCTGCGAGAGCGTGATCAGCCCGCTGCCCGTGCCCGTCCGGAACTGGGTGCTGGTCTGCCACTTGTACCACGTCCGGCCGGAATACGGGTTCAGCACGTTCAGGTCGTGACGATCGAAGGTGCCGCCCACGAAACGCACGTCCTGGGAGAGCTGCTTGGGCGCCGTGGGATCGGTCCAGATGCTGATCACGCCGCCCGAGGCGTTGCCGAACAACGCGGACGCGGAGCCCCGCAGCACCTCGATGCGGTCGCTCTCCCCGAGCTCGAGATTGGTGAGCTGGCCCTGACCGTCGGGGAGCGTCTGCGGGATCCCGTCGACCAGCACCTTGACGCCGCGGATCGCGAACGCCGATCGCGCGCCGAACCCGCGGATCGAGATCCGCTGGTCGAGTGAGAAGTTGTAGCGGTTTGCCGCGTAAACTCCCGGCACGGTGACGAGCGCCTCGTCCAGGCCCCACGTGGGCCGGGCGCGGCTGATGGCGTCCTTCTCGACGAGCTGGACGGCGAGCGGGATCTTGTTGAGCGGCGCGCTGGCCCGCGTCACCGAGACCACGGCGGGCGGGAGCGTGTAGACCTTGAGACTGTCATGCCGCGCGGCCGCCGTATCGCGCTGCCCCAAAGCCACGCATGGGAGCGCGCTGCACAACGCCGCCAGGCCCGTCATCCGCCATGCGGTCACAAGCTGCGACACCAATCGATTCCGGTGGTAGGCAAGCGTGGCTTTTAACCACTCCAGCAGGGCCCGTCAAGGGAGTTGCTTCGGTGTGTCGCCTCGCGAGAACAGAAGGGACACTCTGCGGCCGTCGTAGCTCGCCTGGACGATGTTGATCTGATCTTCGTAGAGATCAAAGAGCATCCGGGCGTGCACGCGAACCCCGGCGAGCCCGCCGGCGGCCCGGGTGCGCAGGCACAGCCAAAGGAGATCCTGAGTCCGGCGCAGGCCGCACCCCGAGAGCGGCAACGCCCGGCCGTCGCGGTCCGTGAGGGTCAGGGCCTTGCCGAGATACGCGTATGCCGCCGAGTCGGACGCGTCCGAGCCGGCCGCCGCGCGGAAGTCGTCGGCGAACGCGCGGACCGACACCTCGACGGTGCCCCCCGCGGCGTCGTAGGTCAGCTGGGTCAGGGTGGTGTGCAGCGGATGCAGTGCGAGCGCACCCGCCGCACCGAGTACCCAGAGCGCCGGCATCCTACCAGGGGCTCCGTGCCACCGCCCAGCGCGCGGCGACGAGCGCCACGAGCGCCGACACGGCGACGACGCGGAGTCTGAGGTGGCTCACCGCGGGCGCGCGGGGGAGCGCCGCGATCCCGCGGTCGAGCAAACCGAGCGCCACAGCGGCGAGCGCGAGCACCACCAGCTGACCCAACTCGATCCCCACGTTGAACCCGAACAGCGGCACGGCGATCGGCGCCACGAACAGGTCGCGCAGGTAATTGGCGAAGCCCGCCCCGTGCACGAGCCCGAACACGCCGGCGAACACCGGCCGATAGCGCCCGCGCCAGACGGCCCGCTGGCGGTCCCGGACGACCAGATTCTCGACGCACGTTGCGACGATGGTGAGTGGGATCAGGAACTCGATCAGCCTGGTGGGCAGGGTCAGAGCCCCCGTCACCGCCAGCGCCAGGGTGAGCGAATGGCCGACCGTGAACGCGCTCACCACCCAGAGGCTGTCCCGCCAATCCCGCAGCCGATAGATCGCGGCCAGCGCGAGCAGGAACAGGATGTGGTCCATCGCCGCGAAGTCGGTGATGTGTCGGAACCCGAGGGCGACGAACGCCTGGAGCTCGCTCATCTGGGAATCTCGGCGGCGTGCCGGAGCAGCTGCGGGTCCTTGGTGCCCTGGGCGAGCGCCGTGGCCATCGCCTCACGCGCCTCGCCGTCGCGCCCCGACTTGTGGAGCGCCCAGGCCAGCAGGTCGTAGCCGTAGACGTCCCGCCGCGTCGCGAGCTCCGCCCGCACATGCGCCAGGACCTCGGGCACGCGCCGGTCGTGGTCGAGGAGGAACAGGCTCCAGGCGCGGTGCCATTGCCCCGGCTGGCCGAGCACGGCGAGCTCCATCGCGCGCGCGTACTCGGCGGCCTGGACGGTGTCGCCCAGCGCGGCGTAGGCATCGCTGATCACCCCGAACGTGGCGGGATCGGGGACGGCGCTGATCGCCTCTTCGCCCCAGCGGACGGCCTCGCGCCAGCGTCCCCGCGCCGCTTCCAGCCGTGCCATCGCGGCGAGCAGGCGGTAATCGGAGGGGAGCACATCCAGCCCCGCCCGTAGCGCGTAGGCCGCCTCGTCGAGCCGGCCGTAACGCAGTGCGTAGTCGCCGGTCCGCAGGTAGAACCAGGCGACCTGTTCCGGCGGGAGATCGCGGCGCCGGCGCGCCGTGGCGAGCGCCCCGGCGAGCAGCCGCCGGGCGAGCCCGGTGTCCCCCCGGATCTCCGCCCAGCGTGCGAGTCGGGGCGCGATCGCCAGGTCACGACGCGCAGGCCAGAGTGAGTCGAACAGCGCGCGCGCTGCCGCGTACCGGCCGAGCTCGAGCTCGACCTCGGCCTGGACCGCCTGGTTCGCGGCCACGCCGGGGTCGCGTGCGTTGAGCGCGCGGGCGACGTCGAGCGCCTCGGTGAACCGGTGCTGCGCGAGCAGCGCCGACGCCAGCACCACGTAGGTACGGGCGTTGTGCGCGACCCGCAGCTCCAACGAGCGCCGCGCCAGCGCCTCGGCACGCCCGTAGTCCTCGAAGTCGCCGGTCTCGCGCCCCCGCTGCAGATACAGCGCCGCCAACCGGGACCGGTCGGCGGCGCCCATGGAATCGGCGGCCACGCGGCCCGCGAAGAACGCGATGTCGGCGTCGCGGCGGCGGGTGTCTTCCGCCCGGGCGAGCGCGACGGCGGCCGCGGTGCGGGCGGCGGCAGTCGTCCGCATCGCACCGATTGCCGCGACGGCAGCCGCCGCACACAGAATCGAAACCGCAACCTTACCTGGATTCATCGTGGCCCCTCTGGCCCTGGTTCAGGTGGCTCGCGAGGTCCGCGGGTGAACCCGCGGCTCGGCCTCGGCCCGTAAACGGGCGGATCCACTCTGCTTCAGCAGACGATGCCGAGTCGCGGCTTCAGCCGCGAACCCCCTCCGGCGCCCTGGCCACACTCAATGTGGCGCCGCGAGGTACGGGAACGTCGCACCGAACGCGACGTCGTTCGCGCCCACATTGTCCGTCTCGAGCCCCGGGCTCGTGTTGTTCGGGTCGAGGAGCGGGCCGAAGATGGCGTCCAGCCCGGCGTCGACGACGTCGTCCGTGAGCTTGCGGCCGCCCCAGCCGTTGGCGAGCGCCCAGGAGAGCCAGCCGGCAGTCGCCGGATCCTTGTCGGTCTGGATGATCAGCTCATCGGGCAGGAGCACCGCCGCGAGCGTGTTCTGCACGGTCGCGTTCCGCCCGGCGACGTTCTTCACGAAGTCCTTGAGCTCGGCACTGATGTACTGCACATCCTGGGCGGGCCCAAGGCTGCCGTGCACGGGATGGGAACGCTTGGCCAGGAACACCTCGCTCACGAGCGGATTGCCGAGGCGCTGAATCTGGTTGAAGGTCCGCTCCGTGACCGGAGTCGTCGT
>QHVD01000575.1 GCA_003222235.1 Gemmatimonadota bacterium
GGACGACAGCGTCCAGTCTTTCAGGCGTCAGAGCAGTTCCAAGACGCCAAGCCGCAAGCGGTTTTCAGTTGTCGCCGCCAGTTGTGAAAACTTCGACCAGTTAAACAACCAGGTGGCGTTCGCGCCGTAGGCAGATCGAGTACGGATCCACAGCAGGACCTGCGGGGCTCCGAAAGGAGCCCCGCTTGTGTCTCAGGCGTCTGTCTCCGGCTCCTTCATCTGACGTTCCGGATATTCACGACCCGCCGCGTCTGTCCGGTCTGGCCAGCACCATCCCCCACGACCAGGGTCACCGTGTACTGACCCCGGGCCGTGTAGGTGTGTGTGGTAATAGCCGAGCTCACGGTGACCGGCGGTGACCCGTCGGCGAAGCTCCAGGTGTAGCTCACGATCCCGTGATCATCGGCCGAGCCGCTGGTGTCGAAGGTGCAGTGGCCGTGTGGGCAGCTCGAGGTGAAGCTCGCGTACGGCGGCTGGTCGGTAATGGGCGGCGGTGGTGGGGTCGAGTCCGTCGGCGGTGGCACTGTGGTCGTATCCGGCGGCGGCGGCGCGCCCGAAGTCACCTTGGAGTACAGGAGCAGGTTCGCCGTCCCGGACGGGAGACCGGTCAACACGTTTGCCGTCGCATTGCCCACGATCGCCGCCGCCACCTCTGCCGCCGTGGCCGACGGATTCGCCGACAGGTAGAGGGCGGCGACACCCGCAACGTGAGGAGAGGACGTCGACGTACCAGCTTTGAGTACGGAGCTCGTATCGTCGATGTAGTACGCGGACCTGATGGCCTGGCCGGGCGCAAACAGGTCTACGCAGGGACCATAATTGGAGAAGCCCTGATAGTTGTCGCTATTACTCACCGCCCCGACGGTGAGCGCCTGCGGGGCGCTCGCCGGTGAGTGGTTGCACGCGTCGGCCGCGTCGTTCCCGGCGGCAACGGCATAGGTCACGCCCGCGTTGATCGAGTTCTGCACCGCCTGGTTGACCGAGGACGAAGCGGTTCCATCGAGGCTCATGTTCGCCACCGCCGGCAACACACGGTTCTGCGTCACCCAGTCGATCCCCGCGATGATCTCGCTCCAGCTCCCCCAGCCGGTGCAGTCGAGCACCCGGACCGAGTAGAGCTTCACGCCTTTCGCAACCCCGTAGGTGCTCCCGCCGATCGTCCCGGCGACATGGGTTCCGTGCCCGGTGCAGTCGGACGTGCCGTGCCCGTCGTTGATGGCGGTGTACGCTCCATACGCTCGGCCGCCGAACTCCACGTGGGTGGTGCGGATCCCTGAGTCGAGGATATAGACGTGGACTCCGGCCCCGGTGGTCGAGTAAGAGTAGATCCCATCGAGCGGCAGAGCCCGCTGGTCGATCCGATCGAGTCCCCAGGTCGGGTTGGTCTCGACGTCGTCCGCGTGGAAGCGCAGGTCGGGCTCGATGTAGGCGACGCTCGGGTCGCTCAACAGCGCTTCTTCGGCCTCGACGCTCAAATCGGCGGCGAACCCCTTGATCGCCGACGAATAGGTATAGCGGAGCTGACCGCCATGCTGTTGCAGGAACTGCTTCGCCCGACCGGGTGGATCCTGCACGCTCGCCTTGAACACGACGATACTCGGCGCCAGGTCGTCCGGCGAGCTGGAGGTCGCGGGCGCGGTGCCGGCGGGGGTCTCACAAGCGCACAAAAAAACGGCGGCTGGCGCGATCTGCAGCCAGACCCGCGCGCGGGCTGACATGAAGGATCCTCCCGGGGCGCTTGGTCCTCGTCGCGTCCCATATGGAGGATGCGACCGCGCGGAATGGTAACAGTCACATGCGGACGCCACCGCATGACTGAGATCACCGATGCTTGGGTCGCAGGCAAATGGCTGGCCGGTGGGGCGTTAGACGGTGGATGTTCTCGAGGGGACTCACGAAGGACAGGATCCAGTCCCACAGTCCTCAGTCAACTTCACTGGCCTCTGATCGCCTGCTTGCCGGCGACTCGCGATTGAGTCAGGGGCCGAGGTCGTATACCCCGACGCCGATCGCCCGGGCGGCGGCGACGAGGCGGTCGTCGTAACTGGCCATCGGGGCGTCTTGACCAAGCCCACGCAGGAAATCCATCGAAGCCAGGTGCAGAGCGTCGAGCGTGCGCACGGGCGTGGGAAAGGGCTCGAGGGCGCGCGCCAACACCGGGCGCGCGAGCTCGAGAAAGGCGATGCGGGCGAGCAAGAGGCGCGCCGCCTCACCGTGCGAGGCGCCCAGGCCGCGCGCATGCAGCCGTGTCCAGAGCTCGTATTCGAGCAGGCGGCTCGAGACGAGCGGCTCTTGCCAGAGTTGCGCCGGGGGCCGCCTGTCCTCGGCCAGGAGCTGAGCCAGGGCCACCGACGTGTCGAGATAGATCACAGCGCGTCGCGGTCCGCGCGGAGCTCGGCCACAAGCGCGGCGAGCGGCGCCGCCGCAATGCTCTGCGGCGGACCCTCCGCGCCGCCCAACGGCGGCGTGACCCAACCCCGCCGCACGGCCTCGGCGAGGACGCCGTCCGCCAGCGCTGGACTCCGGCCCGCACGGGGCGGCACCAACTCCGCGACCACGCGGTCCCGATCGGTGATCAGCACCGTTTCGCCCCCGGCGGCAATACGCACGTACTCGCTCAGTTTGTTCTTGAGTAACTTGAGGCCAACCGACCGCATGGCAGTAAGGTAGCTTCCGGTAGCTACTTTCCGCAACCCTTGCCCCTGGCGCTACGTGGCGGCCGCTTCGGTCTTTCAATGATTCCTAGCCGACCCAAAGGGACCGGTCCCATTTCGACTCCTAAGGACTATTGTCGCCTAGCGCGGCAGCGGAGCACGTTTCATGGGGAGCCACCAGGTCGAGATGCGATGAGCCCCGGGACGCGATGGCGTGCGGCTCGCGCTTCGGGGGCGTGAGCCGCCGACGCCTCGGGTTTTTCTG
>QHVD01000568.1:0-1876 GCA_003222235.1 Gemmatimonadota bacterium
AGGGAGCGGGGCGGGCAAGGTCGCGACCACGGTGACCTACGAGGACGGCGGCAAGACGCTCGTCCTGAACGTCACGACCGGCTTCGCGGGCAACGACCAGATCGTCGTGTCCGGGCTCGGGTACGCGAACTTCACCGCACTCTCGGCGCCGGACCGTCTGCAGCTCGTGATCTTGGGGCCCGGCGGAACCCCGGCAGCGAACAGCCGCACCATCCAGATCGTGGCGCCGACCATCTCCTCGAGCAGGAACAACATCTACGAGGTGGGGGAGGGCCCCACGGCCACGAGCCCGATCACGGTGACGGATGCCGCGAGCCCGACGATCACGGCGGCGAAGGACATCCGCATCCGCATCCCCGCCACCCTGAACATGAGGTGGGACACGGGGCGCACCACGGCCACGCTCGCCGGTGGGGCGGCGGGCAAGGTCGCGACCACGGTGAGCTACGAGGATGGCGGCAGGACCCTCGTCCTCGACGTGACGGCCAACTTCACGGGCGCCGACCAGGTCGTCGTCTCCGGGCTGCGGTTCGTGAGCTTCACCGCGCTCTCGCCGCCGGACCGCCTCCAACTCGTGATCGGCGGAGCCGGCGCGAACCCGGCCGGGCGCGACGACAAGACGATCGTGATCGCGACGCCGACCGTCTTCACGGGCGTGTTCAAATGGGCGGTATTCGGGGACGTGGGGATCTCGATGGGCGGCGGCTTGAGCGACAGCTACGACTCGCGGGTCGCGCCGTACAACCCGGCCACCGCCGGGTCGAACGGCGATCTCGCGAGCAACATCGACATCACGTTGAGCGACGCGACGATCGTCAAGGGCGACGTCAGCGCGGTGGGCAACGTGTATAACACCGCGGGCGTGCAGGGAAACGTCATCACCAACGCTCAACCGATCCCGCAGGATCCCGTGTTGACCTGCCCCACCGTGGCCTACTCGCAGGACCTGGGGCGCCTGTCGCACGGGGTCAGCTACGACCCGTCCACCGGAGCGCTCGTCGTCGACGGGAACGGCAACCTGACCCTGACCGGAATCTTCTACTACTTCAGTTCGATTACCCTCACCGGTGGCGGGACCATCACGTTCGACAACGGGGGACGGCACGCCGACATCTGGGTTTCGACCGATCTGAAGCTTTCGGGCGGCTCCATCGTGAACACCGCCGCGACGCCGACGGGCCTGGAGATCTGGGCGTGCGGCGACCCGGCGGCGCCGAGTCAATGGACCCTGAGCGGCGCGGGCAGCAACGTCTACCTGTCGCTCTACGCGCCGAACCACGACCTGACCATGAACGGCGGCGGGGACGTCTACGGCGCCTTCATCGTCAAGACGTTCTCGGCATCGGGCGGCGGGAAGGTCCATTTCGATGAAGCCCTGGGCTTCGTGAGCGGCCCCATCTACTATGGCAACCCCTACGGCGTGCTCCTGAGCCCGCATACGGCCACGGCCGGTCAGTTGCCGAGCAACGGGACGAATTACCCGGCGCTGTTCACGCTGTTGAACACCGGCAGCAGCAACAGCACGGACAACTTCGACCTCCTGGTGCAGCGGCGCCCTGGCACCGTCCTCGGCGCGGTGAGCATCACGGGCAGCGGGGTAACGCAAGGCGCGAACCCGGACAGCGCGCGTCTCGCGAACCTGCTCGATGGCGCCTCGGCCGCGGTCACAGTGACCTACGCCGTCGGCAACGTGCCCGTGGGCACGACCGACACGCTGGTGCTCACGGCGCGCTCGGTGGGCGGCCCGACCAACAGCGACAGCGCGAAGCTGACCGTCACGGTGGTGCGGCCCAGGCTGACCATCGGCAGGGCGGTGAGTCCAAGCGGCAGCCTGGCGCCGGGCACCGTGCTCAACTACGCGCTCACCATCACCAAC
>QHVD01000568.1:2022-2429 GCA_003222235.1 Gemmatimonadota bacterium
GTGAACCGGATCCGCTGGCAGTTGCAGAACCCGTTGAGCTACACCGCCCCCGACAACGCGGGCACGCTCCAGTTCGTCGCGCAGATTCGCTGAGGTCCTCCTGAGCGTGAGTAACGGCGCCGTATGACGAGGTCCCATCTGGCCTCGCGCCATTCCTTTCTCCTGGCCTTCCTCGGCGTGGGAGCCTTCGCGTCGCCGATGCCTCACGTGGCCGTCCCGGGTAGCGGGCACGGCCCGGATCTCGGCGTCCTCCCCCTGGCCGCCCGCACGTGGATGACGAGCCCGGCGCTCATCTTCACGTGGGCCATCTTCGGGCAGACCGGTGTCACCCTGAGTAGCTCGACGCGGGTGGACGGCTACGACTCCCGCCAGGGGCCCTACGACCCGGCCAGGGCGGACAGCACGGG